>JALGZU010000358.1 GCA_025774735.1 candidate division LCP-89 bacterium
CGCCGTAGCCATTGCGACCTTACGGTCGCGGTAACGGGAATCGCCGGCCCTGGAGGTGGTTCCAATGAAAAACCCGTGGGATTGGTCTACATTGCTATTGCAGACAGCGATGGAAGCCGAACCGAAGAGTTCCGGTTCTCGGGAAACCGTAAAATGATCAGAAACAGGGCGGCGATGGCGGCGATAAATTTACTATATGATCGCATAAAGAAACTTGACTTGTAGAGATATTTTTAGTATATTTATTTTTTACAGAAGAATTCACTGATTGTGAGGCTGGATCACGCTGATTCGCTGTTTCATCGCTCTGAACTTGACCGTTGAGATTCGGGAGGCCCTGGCTAAGGTTCAGGATCATCTGAGGGAACATATCCCTCGGGCACGCTGGACACGACCGGAAGGCACTCACCTGACGCTCAAGTTCCTGGGAGAAGTGGAGCAGGTTATCACTGTTCAGGTGGCAGCGATTTTAGATGATATTGCCACCCGCCACACCCCATTTCAGGTGAAACTTCAGGGAACGGGCGCTTTTCCAAGGCTAGCACAACCTCGCGTCCTCTGGGTAGGGCTGGAACGCCACCCGTCACTTTCCAGCCTGCAAGCCGAGATTGAAGAAGCCCTGGTTCCTTTGAGCTTCGAGAAAGAACAGCGACCGTTCCGAGGCCATCTCACGTTAGCACGTCTAAAGGGAGATCGCTGGCCTGAGGAGCTGCGACAGATTTTACTTGATACCGGCTCGCGCTGTGAGGGATTGACTCTGCCGGTAAAACAGTTATATCTATACCAGAGCGAATTAAAACCCGGTGGGGCGGTGTACACTCAGCTGCACACCAGTCAGATGCCGGGTGGGTAACGCCGAAATAGTTTTTACGACCTATTTAAAACATTATAGACCACCTTACTAATTGAGGAGACAGCGATGACTCCAGAGTCCGCTGATAAGTCGAGAGCCCTTGAACTAGCTATTGCCCAGATAGACAAGCAGTTCGGCCGCGGCTCAATTATGCGTTTGGGGGATGATGCGGTTCGGGCGAAGATAGACACAATTTCCACCGGCACGTTATCCCTGGATTACGCTCTGGGAGTAGGAGGCATTCCTCGGGGCAGAGTCATAGAGATATACGGTCCGGAAGCCTCCGGCAAGACGACCCTGGCGCTGCACATTCTCGCTGAAGCACAGCGGAATAAGGGTAATACGGCGTTTATCGACGCTGAGCATGCTCTGGATGCCGTGTATGCGAACAAATTAGGGGTTGACACCGATAACCTGCTCGTCTCCCAACCCGATAACGGTGAACAGGCTCTGGAGATAGCCGACACCTTGGTGCGTTCCGGGGCTCTCGACGTAGTTGTCATCGATTCGGTGGCAGCTCTGGTGCCCAAAGCTGAGATCGAAGGGGAAATGGGTGATCAGCACATGGGCTTGCAGGCCCGCTTGATGTCCCAAGCGCTGCGCAAGCTCACCTCCACCGTAGCCAAATCCCGCACGTCGTTGATTTTCATCAACCAGATCCGCATGAAGATCGGCGTTCTCTTTGGCAGCCCCGAGACAACGACGGGCGGAAACGCGCTGAAGTTCTATTCCACCGTCCGACTCGACATTCGCAGGATCGCAACGATCAAGGAAGGCGCTGAGGTGGTGGGCAGCAGGACCAGAGTTCGAGTGGTAAAAAACAAGGTTGCCCCACCCTTCCGCGAAGCCGAATTCGACATCCTTTACGGCACCGGCATTTCCAAGACCAACGACGTCATCGACCTAGGCGTCGAGCACGGTATTCTGGAGAAATCCGGCTCGTGGTATTCCTACGGTTCGGACCGCATCGGCCAGGGCCGCGACAAGGTGCGCGAATATTTTGAAATCAATCCTGCACTTCGTCACGAAGTGGAATTAAAACTCTGTGAGAAACTGGGTTTAGCACCAAGTAATGGGTAAATCCGCAGGGAGCGGATCCAAGCCGGTCAAACGATCGGCCTTCGATGATGCCTGTCGTTCGCTGGCGAGACGCCGCCTGACTGAAGAGGAGGTCCGACAGCGGTTGCTTAAACGTCACTCGATCGCCGAGGTTGAAAGCGCACTGGCGAAGCTCAAGGAGTACCGATTCGTCGACGACGAATCGCTGGCTGCGGATCACATCAGGGACCGGCTGAAGCTCTCCCCCCGCAGCGCCCGGATGATTGAATTTGAACTGGTCAGACGAGGCATTAAACCGGAAATCTTCCGGCAAGTCCTGAATACAGAGTTCCCGGATCACGATGACCTCGACGCCGCCCGCCGAGCCCTTCAGTCGAAACTGAAAACCATCGCCAAACATCCCCCGCAGGGCCGCCGCGAGCGTGCCCTGCGCTTTTTAAGCAGCCGGGGATTTTCGTACGAGGTCATCTCAGAAGTCTGGGAATGGTTCTGCGCCAATGCGGACGCCTTATCCAACGATCATTCCGAAAGCCGCGAAGAACCATAGAAGCACAGCTGAGTACCTGTATGGAGGGATTTTTAGATGGACGAAATCAGGGATAAATTCCTTCGTGATTTGTTGATTGAGCGACGCAGGAATCTCGAAGGCGCCATTTCCAAGTTCGAAGGAACGGATCGACTGGTACAACTGCTGGCAGAGGTGGATTCGGCGCTGGAGCGAATCAACGAAGGACGATACGGAATATGTACCGCCTGCCACGAGCCGATAGAACAAGACCGGCTGATTAGCGATCCGCTGATTCAAACGTGCCTAGACCACCTCACATCTGACGAGCAGCGCGCCCTGGAAGAAGATCTGGATCTGGCCTCGCGGATCCAGTATAAACTTCTTCCGAAGCGGGAACTCAGCATAAACGGGTGGGAGGTTGCTTACCTCTACGAACCGGCCGGAACCGTGAGCGGCGACTACCTTGACCTTATGGTTCCCCAGGCCGAGGACGATGCTTCCTTCTTTCTCCTCGGTGATGTTTCGGGTAAGGGCATTGCAGCGTCCATGCTGATGGCACACCTGAACGCCATTTTCCGCAGTCTGATATCCGCCGGGACTCCCGTTTATCAGTTAGCCAAGCAGGCAAACCGGATTTTCTGCGAAAGTACGTTATCGACGCACTATGCCACCCTCGTTCTGGCCAGGGCGGATGACTCCGGGAAGGTTGAAATCTGCAACGCCGGCCATCCTGCTCCCCTCCTGGTTCAGAAGGGAAACATCTCGGCATTAAAAGCCACAGGTTTGCCCTTAGGTATGTTTTGTGACGGTGGGTATACCATGAAAAAAGTTCAATTATCCCCAGGAGACAGCCTGCTGTTTTATACGGACGGCCTGACGGAAGCACAAAATAGTGAGGGCGCAGAGTACGGCGAAGAACGGCTGAATCAAATAGCCTCTAATATTTATGGTTTATCGCCTCAGAAAATGATTGGAGCCTGCCTGGACG
>JALGZU010000359.1 GCA_025774735.1 candidate division LCP-89 bacterium
GTACTGTTCCAGATGCCTGTCGACATGGCAAGCCTGACAATCCGGTTTTACACTCCCGGATCGGGCCGTGGACTGGTGGAGAACGCTGTTGTGGCAGTGGTTGCACTCGACCTTATGACGAGCGATGTGAATTTCATGAAGCTCTATAGTTTCATGATAGCGCTCCAATTTACCCGCTTCCGCATGACAATAACTGCAGCGTTCCCTTGGAACGTCCCCATTACCGTCAGCCATGTTCCCATGGCACAGACGACAATCCGTCTCCCTCTCTACTTCCCATGGCACAGACGACAATCCGTCTCCCTCTCTACTACTGTGGTATGGTCGAAAAGAACGTCGGTCGAATCTTCCGCCACCGGAGCTGCATGGCACTGAGTACAGGAATTCATGGGGGCACCTTCCGGCTGATCCTTGAAGTGACAGAGGAAACAGGTCTCCTCGGTCACCGTCATATGCGATCCCTGCACGATCTGGGAATGGCAGGATGTACAGCGGAGGTTTTTGCCGCGACGATCCTCGGTCAGATGCGGTTTATGGTCGAAAACAATGCCTTCTTTATATGGAACCTGGCCCTCCAGCAGCCGGGTTTCATGGCAGCCGCTGCGCAGACAGGACTCATCGGAGATTTCCGCCCAGGGTTTCGACTTTTTGTAGACACCGGTGACGTAATTCGCCACCATGGCCATGGCAGTGAACTTACCGAACACGGTACCCTTAAAGCCTGGTGGAAAATGACATTCCGTGCAGTGAACATCCTTGTGAGAAGATTCCTCCCAGGAAGCAAAATAGGGCTTCATGTAGTGACAGGTGACACAGAAAGCCGGCTGCGAGGTCCCCTTGACCAGGAGACTGAACGTGAGGGCGATCAGGCCGATGAAGATGGCCGTCATCAGGAGGAGGTTCTTCAGTGGAATTTCTGAGAGGCGCCGGTAGATAAACCGGACCGTACGGAAGGGTAGAGTGAAAACCGCCCAGAAGCTCTTTACCAGTGTTTTAGGTAGCTGTTCCGGATCAAAGCCGTTGTAACCTTCTTTTTTGTTCATGGAATTACGATCAGTCTCGGTGTTATCGTGCTGTAAATTGGCCTATTAAAATGAGTGCGAGCAGGAACAGACCAAGGCTCAACGTTATCGTTCCCCAGGCATAGGAAATGACATGTTGAAGGATCCCTGCTGGCTTCACCTTCAAGTCATCTAATTTACCGGATTCTTTGAGCCTTTCCCACTGGACAGGACGCTCATGCATGAATTCTTTGTCCGAAATATAGCCGGTGTAGACGGAAATATCCATGGGGAATTTTTCGGCTCGCAGATGTGTGTTGAAAAAGTGCACGAAGAAGATGAAAGCGGTCGCCAACAGTGCTTCCTCCTTATGGATAGTATCTGCCAGCGTAATAATGCCGCCGCCTAAAATGCTGCCGAAGAATTCCTCGTACATCCGTAGCAATCCCGAAAATCCGATGATGACCACCCCCCAGAAGACGGCGTAGTAGTCGAACTTCTCCCAGTAGGTCCAGCGGTCGAACTTCGGATGAATTCCCAGACCCAGAAACCACTTTATATGGGCGATGAAATCGGTGACGTCCTTCCAGCGCGGCACGAGCGTATTCGGCCCGGTCATCATGGCCTTAAGCCCGACTTTCTTCGTTTTAAAGATGAGGAAAATGAGGTGGGATATGAAGTATAACGCGGTGATAACGGCTGCGATATAATGCAGCGTCTGCGCCGTCTCCAGGGACATGATGTTCCGGAAGAGCCATTTAGCCAGTTCGGTGTGCGCGTACGATTGTGGTAATCCCGTAAAGGCCAGCGTTAAAAAGCTGACATTGACCATAATGTGCAAGCACCGGTGGAAGGGATCGAAGCGGCGGTAGTAGGTTCCCTTGATGATAAAGCGCCCGCGGATGCCGCGCTGGAACCAGAGCACGGTGTGGAATCCGAACAAACCTAAAACCCCGATAAGGAGGATAGTCATGAAGCCGGCTACGATCTTATTCATCTGCTCATACGTTTCCGTCGCAACCGCCTCTCCTTCTCCCGGTTGCTCGAAGCCATTCAGCGCCACCAGCACAGTATCCTGGCTGGCCAACTCCCGCCCGTAAGCGAGCTCCGCTTCCGATGGTTTCTTGGGGTGAACGAGATAGGATACGAACCGGTCATTGGCGCGTGGATGACACTGCTTACAGGTCTTGACGATATTATCACGATTGATCGTGGAAGCCGGATCAGAGGGCGCCATGATGGAATGGGAAGTATGACAGTTCGTACAGACGGCGAATTCCTTATCCACGTTGCCCATTTCCATCATCTTGCCGTGATAGGTTTCCAGGTAACCCTCGACGACATTTGGATTGATCTGGAATTTCAGCATCAAATCCCGATTGGTGTGACACGAAGAACAGAGTTCGATGAGGCCTTCAGGCGTGAAACGTTCTTCGACTTTCTGGATGTCCTTCACACCGTGACAGTCGATACAGGTTGGGGCTTCCTTGATACCCTGTTGATAGGCCTTGCCGTGAATGGAATTCTTGTACTCGCGATTTTCTTTGGCATGGCAGTTGATGCACTCAGGAACGCTGGTGTGCTTCGTCCCTTGAGCATCGGTTATTTTATAATGGTAAACGTGACATTGGGTACAGTTGGCCTCGTCCCCGTTGAGGTCAATCAGCATGATATCGCCGTGCGCGAGGTTCTCCTTGGCATGCCGTTCAGAGGCGTGGCAATAGTTGCAGCGGTTGAAGATACCGCCTTCCTTGAAGATTGCGTGGTTGATCGAAACCATATCGGTCTGATGGCCCGTGTGGCAGGTGGCACAGGAGATCAGGGCCGGATCGACCCCGGAGGCGCGGTGCAGGCTCTGCTTGTGTCCCGGGTGACAATCGTTACAGACGTCGGAGAGGCTCAGGGCGTTAACTCTTGATTGTGGATCCGAGGGTTTCCGGATGTTGTGCCTCTCATGACAGCTCGTGCAGACAGGAGCGTCCGTGTTACCAGCCTCCATCTCATGGAAGTGCCGAGAGTGTATGTAGGTCTCGATATCGCGCTGGTGGCATTTAGAACAGATATCCACGATCTCCTGCTTGTACTCAATCTCTGAGACCACCTGCTTCTTCGATTTGAAATGGGGATCGTGACAGGTCGTACAGATGGGATATTTTCGTTGATCCTGACGGTACTTTTTAAAATGGTAGCTCTGACGGTAAAGGTCGGCGATCTCCTGGTGGCAGCGATCGCAGACGATATCCATCCCCATATGCCTCTGCGCATCATGAGTGCCGTGGCATTCCCGGCAATTCGGAATGTCGGTCTCCCCCTTCTTCTCCAGCATCTTGTAGAAGTATTCCATCCAGGCCGTGTATTCCAGGCGATGGCACTGCTGACAATCCACCGGTTTGTATGCCTCAAAGTGAGGCATATCTTCGAAATCGGCGCCGGACTGTTCATGACAGTCATAGCAGCTCACGCTGGTGTGCACGGAGTTGGCCAACTCCCCGTGATCGACGAAAACGGAGTTGCCCTCTTCCGATTCCAGATCGGATTCTCCATGACACATCAGGCAGTCATCATCACTCATGGGCTGATCTTGCGCCGGCGATCCCGGAGCGGA
>JALGZU010000360.1 GCA_025774735.1 candidate division LCP-89 bacterium
TGTGCCGTTATACCATATCAGGGTGCTGTAGATATTGGTCGTGATCACGTCAGTGCCGGGGTAGCCCATATCGTCCGGATCATAATTCGAAATAAACCAGTAGTCGTAAGGATAACCGGCGCTTTCGATGGCGTTCATGTAGAATAACTCTCCTTCAGTATCCCCCGAATCGTTGACCAGCAGGATGGAGGCTCCACTGGGCAGGCGGTAGGTGAAGGAGTAGCCGCCCGGATCGGGAGCTAGGGCGGTATGGCCCTGATTATCGTCGGCTTCCACCCGGAAGTTGATCAGAGAACCGACGGGGACGACACGAATGTCACCCTCGTAGGTATCGCCAAAGGGATTCGTCATAAGTGTCGTATCTTCGTATAAAGTCTACGATCGTGGCGGTGATGGTGTAGGGTCCGGTGGTGTAAGTATCGGGCGGATCTTCAAGGTCAGAAATTTCGGGCGGCGGGTCTCCGTAGAGGTTCACCTTGGCGCGCAGCATCCAGTCAAAGCCGTAGGCCCACCAACCTGATTCATTTGGATGAGATCCCCAGGGATCAGTCAGCCAGGCCAGACTGTGGTAGGGGCGGTCATCCTCTACATCGCCCATGATGGAGGGGTAGTACAATTGAGCGCCTCCCCCCAGCAGTACATAGCCGATGAAGAAGGGATCAGTACCGACGTCGAGGCTGGCAGGTGGATACCCCCAGTCCTCGAAAACGATCTCCTGCCAGTTACCAGTGTTATCGAAGGAGTGGATGATAGGACCAGCAAGCACATCTCCCAACGGGCTCGGTCCCGGAGTACCAAATAATTCATCGCTATCATAATAATTTTCGGGATCGAATCCGGGAGCCATGCTCCAGATATAGACCTCAGCATCCCCGCCCATGCCCTCATAAAATAAAAACAAGCCTGAGAGAATCTGGCATTCGGTGGGTGGTTCGAACCAGACGCCGCAGGTGTCACCAGGCTGAGGCCGGCTGGAATAATACATCACTATTCCGTCGTCGTACTGGATGGTGAACTCGATTTGAGCCTGTCCGGGCACGGTGAACAGCATAATAAGCAGAAGACAGGGTAAGGCGAAATAGGTAATTAACCATCTCATGACAAGCCTCCACTTGTGAACAGAAAAATCAATACGGTTTCACACAATATAATGAATGGTAAGCCGTTTGTCAAGACCTCGAATGAAATTAGATTAATTTTTCTGGCGGGGATATAAAAAGGGCAGGCACAGGGGCCTGCCCCTACAATTGGTCATAGTCGATATCCGTTATTTCACCAGCACCATCTTCCCGGTGGCGCTGAAGGATCCGGCCTGGATGCGGGCGATGTAGATGCCGGACGCCAGCCCGGAACCGTCAAAGGCGATTTCGTGCACGCCCGCGTCGCGCCAGCCGTCAAGCAGGTTTGCTACCAGGCGGCCGGACACGTCGTAGATTTTCAGATCGACCCGAGCCGCTTCCGGCAGGGCAAAGGTTAGCATGGTCACCGGGTTGAAGGGATTTGGGTAAGCCGCGTGGAGGGCGTACTGATCGGGAATGCCCGATTCAGGCGGGGTCAGCCAGGCGTCGAAGGGTTCGCCGCTGTTCGACCACTCATCAACCGGGACGCCATCGCCCGTGGCGAGCTTAACGAAGGAGAATTGATCCTGATCGAAAACTTCGAAAGGGTAAATTCCCAGATAGGCTGTGTACAGGTAATTTCCGGTCGGGGCGACGGCAGGCACGGCCTGAGTGCGGTCTCGATCCAGTATCTCTCCTGCGGGCAGGATCAGGTTGATTGGGCCCAGCACGGGGCCGTACTGCATCCCATTGGGCAGGGTGGTCATGATCCAGGCGTCGAAGATCTGCGGAATGAACAGGCCGTTCTCGATTTCGACGTTGAAGTCGAAGTTGCCACCTGACGCCGGAATCTGGATGGGAGGATTGTAGGGCGTCAGCGTGACCGTAAGGGGATCTCCCGCGCCGAGGACAAAGTAGTCGACCACGTTGGGGATGAAGATATCCAGCTGATCCTGCTCCATCCTGAAGAGGCTGAAGCAGAGATGGATCATGTTGAAGGAATCATCGTCGTCCCTGATGCCGGCGTCCTGGTTGTTGTAGATGAACAGGGTCGGCGCCTCCGGATCTTTCGGAGTGATGATGTCCTCGAAGTGTGGAATGTTGGGATCGATGTTAAGGAGATTGATCGGGCTCGCCATCCCCTGGCAGACGGGATCGACCGGATCGGTCAGATAGATCTGCTGATAGTTGAGGTCGTGCTCCACATATTCCACACCCAGCCAGTCATAAGCCATCTCCCCCGAACTGAAGGTGTAATTCGTCCAACTTGTCCAGTTCCCCATCATTTCTTCGGAAGAGAAGAGCAGATCTCCGCCGTTTTCGAGGTAACGGGCGAAGGGATTGTCGATCGTCTGCATAGGGAACGATTCGATCCAATCTCCAAATCCCACCCAGATGCAGTGGATGTAATGACTCAAAACCGTCCAGTAGTCTGGTGTGCCGTGCTCGTCCACGTCCCAGACCTGGTAATATACGTAGGTCATGGGATCCAGCACGTTGGTCACCAGGGTGTCGAAGTTCTCGTAGGTATACGCCTGATCAGAGCAGTAGAGCAGGTTCGCTCCCGTCAGATATTCGAGACCGGTAGTCCAGCATTCGTAGACGGGCGATTCAGCCGTCTGACCGACGTTGTTGATCGCTTCGACGTAGTATTCGAGGGTGGACCAGCCGGGCGGTGGGGTGAAGGTGTAGGTGTACTGGTCCCCTCCGGCATAGGTCATGGGATAAGGATGAGAAGCTCCACCGTCCATGGCCAAATGAATGGTGACACTGTTTAGGCCGGCAGGATCGGATACAAATGCTAAGACGGGGTAAGGCGTGTCTCCGTAGATGCCGTAACGGGACCCCTCGACGACGTTGACGGACATGGCGAGTTGATCCAGGAAGTTCAGCAGGACCGTCTGGCCCAAAGCGGGGTCATCACAGGCTTCCAGCGTCCAGGGCAGGAAGCAGAGGTAGTAATCTTCGTCGTAGCGGACGCCCGCCGGTTCGTCGTCGATTTCGGTATAGAAGCAGGATTCCACGCCGGCGCGGGGATAGCAGTAATCGTTGTAGTTGGGATCAGGATGGGTGTAGAGGCCGCCGGTCAAATCACCGGAGATGGGATCTCCGGCGATGCCGAAGTAGAGGGTGTCCTGCGATTCGCCCATATAGTCTGGATGCGAATCAGACCAGCCGGATTGGACGAACAGGTAATCGTACATGAAGGTGCCAGGGATGGCTATGAAATCATCCCAATCATCCGGATTGAAGGCGCCGCCAAGGTAGTCGGAACTGGAGAGGAAAAGGTTACCTCCGGCGTCCATAAAAAGGGCTACGGGATCGGATGACAGATCAGCGTCATTATCCGGCAGACTGCCCGTGTTGACCGTGCCGGTGAACCAGATTAAGGTATTGTAGATGTCGGTTGTGATGACGTCCGTGCCGGGGTAACCCATGTCGTAGATGTCCCCCGGGTCGATGTACCAGTAATCGTAGTTATACCCTCCCACTCCCAGGGCGTTGGTATAGAACTGCTCCCCTTCCACGCCCCTCGAATC
>JALGZU010000361.1 GCA_025774735.1 candidate division LCP-89 bacterium
AAAGACTGCCAGTAGCCCAGCATGACCAGCGCCGGGAGCGTGAAGATCACCCCCGCCGCCAGCGATTCGCCCGAAGAGGCCGCCGTCTGCACGATGTTGTTTTCGAGGATATTGTGCTTTCTGAAGAAACGCAGGACGCCCATTGAGATCACCGCCGCGGGGATGGAGGCCGATACGGTCATACCGGAGAAGAGGCCCAGATAGGCGTTCGCTCCGGCCAGGACGACCGAGAGGATCACGCCCAGGACTAGCGCCTTGATGGTGATTTCGGGGAGAGTCTGCGATGACGGGACGACGGGTCGGAAGGCTTCGGTATCGAGGGGATCTTTCACGGACAGGTCCTTGCGAAAAATGGAGGTTAATAATGATACGAAGGTTCGGGCAAAAAGTCAAGGCTTTTTGAGGTGGGGGTGGAGTTCGCGACGTTGTGTCATTATGAATTATTGTGATGATGTGGCAATGTCATTCCGGACTTGATCCGGAGCAAAGCCCCCCTTTGGGGGAATCCAGGCCTTTTTTATTTTAAAACTGGATCCCCGCTATAGTATCCCTGGATTCCTGCGTTCGCAGGAATGACAGTTATGGGAATCCCCCCAAAAATCTCACCCACCACCCATTCCTCTCTTGACATTCCCCGATTTATAATGTATATTAATATTCAGGACTATATTCTGTACTGTGGAGGTCCTTCATGCGACACACAATCTACCTTCTACTGTTTTCCACCCTCCTGGCTGCCCCCGCTTTCGCTTTGAATCAGATGACCCTTGTGGGGCAGTACGACGGAGAAGCCTCAGAAAACTATTTCGGTTATTCTACCAGCATGGGCGATTTCGATGGTGACTTGAAAGATGAGTTCGTGATAAGCGCCTACGGCTGGAATGAGAACATGGGCAAGATCTACTTCTACCAGTACGATCAGGGCTGGCCAACCGCGCCGTTCTTGACAGTACAGGGAGATCAGCAGCATATCATGTATGGCTGGTATGTACCCAATCTGGGAGACGTCAGTGCCGACGGCTTACCGGACTTAGGAACGCCGGCAACGAGCAATATCATTCTCGGGCGAATGGATATTTATTTTGGATCGGATCCCATAGACACGATTCAGGACTGGTCCATGACGGCCATGAGTCAAACTCAAATCTACGGTTCCGATCTGAAAGGCAGTGGAGATGTCAACGGCGATGGCTGGGCGGATTTCATGATGAAAAACAGGTATTATACCGATACCTATACCATGTTGGAGATATATCACGGGGGGGGAGTTCTGGACAGCATTCCGGACTGGGCGGTTTCTTCCAGCTATATAGAAATAGACGGTTTAGGAGATGTGAATGGCGACGGCTTCGATGACATCTTGGCTTGTGGTGCTAATTACTATCCTTCCCATCTGTTCCTGGGCGGCAGCCCCATGGATACCCTTCCGGATCTTACCATAGAAAATCCCATATTACTGACTTCGTACGGCGGTGGAATTGGTGACATCAATGGAGATGGATTCAATGATTTTTGTATTGATGTCTGGATGGCGGATAGCTCTCGTAATTATGGATATCTATATCTGGGTGGAACCGAAGTTGACGATATCCCGGATTATGTCATTCAGAACCATTTTGGTGAACCCTGGGGCTTCTCGGATGGCATGACATGCGGAGATTTCAACGGAGACGGATACAGTGACTTTGCAGTGGGGAGTGGCAATCCGATGATTGGGATGCTGGTGTACGTGTACCTGGGCGGTCCATGGTTCAACCCGGTTCCCGATGCGATAGTGACAGATGGATCGGTTCTCTACAATTTCGGTGAGACGGTTGCATGCGGTGATGTTGATGGTGATGGATGCGATGAACTGATGGTTTCGGCTATTAATTACCCCTGGTTCGAACAGGGACGTGTTTACCTCTTCACTGGCCCGGATGAATGGATCGATTACGGAGCAGGAGTGAAACCGGGCGACATAAAACATGTCCCGGGCTGGTTCGTTCTCGACCAGAACTTTCCGAATCCGTTCAATGCTTCAACGATGATTCACTTCGAAATCGGCAAGCCATCCCTTGTGAACATGACCATCTATGATCTTCGGGGAAACAAGATCAAGGAACTTATTGCAGGTGAGGAAATGCTCCCGGGAGGCTACAACGTAAGCTGGGCGGGCAGGAATGAACTGAATCAATCCGTATCCTCCGGCATCTATCTTCTCGAATTCAGAGTAGACCAATACCGGGAAATTCGGAAGATGGTTATGCTGCGGTGATGCCCGTAGTCGGGGTGGTCCCTCACCCCGACATCTGTAGGGGCGAATCTTGTATTCGCCCGCCTGACTGTCATCCCCGCCCCGCCCTCAAGGACGGGGCTACACTTCATGCAACCCCCATAAATGGGGCTTCTCTATGCGTATTAGCCCGCTTCAGCGGGATTGTACCTTGTGTAGCCCGGTGCTTAAGTGCCGGGCATGCTCATCCCCCAAATCGAAACCCTCAACAAATCCTTGACAAGCGGCAGTGTAATTTGGTATATTCTACTTCGGAAATTCTGATAACATGAACGGATTGCCGGAGTGGTGAAATTGGCAGACGCACCGGTTTCAGGGACCGGCGGGCTTTATGCCTGTGTGGGTTCGAGTCCCACCTCCGGCACGTTATAGAGGGTGGCTACTTAAGGCCACCTCTTTTATTTCCGGGAATGATGCGGTGACCGTCGATAAGGAAAAGAGACAGATTACCCTCTCCGTCGGGGAGTTGGCCCGCCTGGGCGACGATGCGGGTGCGGCTTCGAGCAGTTTCTCGCTGCCCCTGCGAGGCAGGCTGGGCAGTGAAGCCCACCGCAGCTTTCAGGACCAGCGCAAAAAGTCCGGCGCCTACCGGCAGGAGGTGCACCTGGACGTCAACCTGACCGAGCCGGACGCTTCGGGAAGCTGGGGCGTGCGCGTGCGCGGCCGCCTGGACGGCTTGATCGAGGAGATAGACCGGGTCGTGGTCGAAGAGATCAAGACCATAGCCCTCCCGTCCGCCCGCTTCAAGACCTTCTCGACTCTGGATTACCCCCGTCACAAACGCCAGGTGGAGATCTATCTGCACCTGCTCTCCGTCGCCCGGCCCGACAGTTCCTGTGTCGGACACCTGGTCTATATCAACCTTCCCGAAGGAAAGAAACGCTCCTTCGACATACCCTACGAAAGGGAAGAGGTCGAACCGATTTTAGATGAGATTATCACCGAGCTGATCCTCACCCTGAACCGCCGCGCTGAGGAGGCCGAGAAGAAGCGCGACATGGTCGCAAATCTGCTCTTCCCCTTCGCAGAATCGCGACCGGGACAGGAAGAGATCATGGAGGCGGTTTCTAAATCTCTGGCGGAGGCACAGGACCTCCTGATCGAAGCTCCGACCGGACTGGGGAAG
>JALGZU010000362.1 GCA_025774735.1 candidate division LCP-89 bacterium
GGTACCTCCTTCGCCTGCCCCATCACCTCCGGCCTGGTCGCTCTGGTCTGGGCTGCCAAACCGGAATGGAACAACGCCCAGGTCATGCAGCAGATTTACGCCACCTGTGTGGACATCTACCCATTGAATCCGCTGTATATCGGTCTCCTGGGTAATGGCCGCATCGATGCGGGGGCGGCAATTTCAACCCTGTACCCCAACCTGAGTTACACTGAACAGACCTTCGATGACGCTGTCGGGGGTAACGGCAACGGCCGGCCTGAGCCGGGTGAAACCGTCGACCTCTTACTCACGATCGAAAACAGTTCGGCAAGCGTTGCGGCAACCGGAGTGTCCGTCTCTGCTACCTGCAGTGATCCGGACATCACTATCACCTCCAGTTCCAGCTCTATCGGGAACATCTCCGCAGGAGGGTCTGCTAACAATTACGGCGATCCCATCACCTTCGAAGTGGACCCCGCCGCCGTGGCGCACCTGGTTACCTCGGCTTCCCGGATGTTATCGTCGTAGATGACGATGGAGGTGACAGCTTTGAAAGCTGGTATGAACTCGACCTTACTTCGATGGGCTACGCCTACGAAGTGTGGAATGTGGACGTTCAGGGAGATATCCCCTCGGCGACTCTGCAGGGTTATCCTGTAGCCATCTGGCATACGTCCAATCAGGACGATCCCCTGAGCGGTGCAGAACAGTCCGCCATCGAAGACTACCTGGCCGGCGGAGGCAATCTATTCCTCACCGGTGAAGACATCGACGAGCAAGTTTCCGGGACCACGTTTTATTCTGACGTTCTGCATGCAGCAACACTGAGTACAGCTGGCTTCTTCACTCTTGAAGGTGTCACCGGCGATCCGATTTCAGACGGCCACAACCTCACCCTGGTTGGCGCCGGCGGCGCCGGAAACAGCCAGTCACCCTCCTCAATTGACCCGGTCGGTCCGGACGCTTACGAGGTTTACACCTACACTACCACCGGGCTGCCCGGTTGCATTCGCTGGGAAGGGACAACCGAGAAACTGGTCTACTTCGCATGCAATTTTGAAGCGGTTTCCGGTATCGCCTCAACTACGCGCGAAGAGGTGCTGGAGAACACCTTCACCTGGTTCGACCTGGGGTCACCTCCGCCGCCGCCTCCTGTAGGTATTGCGCTCACGCCTTATGGCACCCCGATTCAGATTCCGTCTACTGGAGGAAGTTTCGACTACAATATCGCAGCAACCAACAACGAAAGTACATCACTGTTAGTGACGGTCTGGTGTGACGTTACGCTGCCTAACGGCAGCATCTACGGCCCGACTTTGGGACCGGTTTCGGTTACGTTGGCAGCCGGGGTCACGGCAGACCGCGATCGCACACAGGTCATCCCGGGAGGAGCACCAGCAGGGAATTACAGCTACAATGCCTACGCTGTTGCCGACGGTGACACCGCCACCGACAGCTTCCCCTTCTCCAAACTTGCTGACGGCGATGGTAGCTCCGGTATCCTCGAGTGGGCAAACTTCGGAGACTCATTCGACCAATGGCTGACAGAGGGAGCCCTGGATGTCACGCCGGAGAACTTCAGCATATCGGGCGCCTATCCCAACCCCTTCAATCCCGTCACCACCATCTCATTCGCCCTGCCCGAAGCGGGTAAGGTACTGCTGAACGTTTACGACGTCAACGGCAGATTGGTCGAAAGGCTGGTGGATGGGTATCGCAACAGCGGCGTGCATGAAGTGACATTCGATGCATCTAACCTCGCATCCGCCATTTACGTCTACCTTCTCGAAGCGGGACAGTTCACGGCATCGGGTAAAATGGTGCTGATGAAATAGATGATAAAAACATAGGGCGTGGAAACCACGCCCCTACACCCGATCAATCGTAGGGCGGGGGTTCGTCCCCCGCCTTTTTTTAATCCCCCTTGATCCCCCTTTAAAAAAGGGGGAAATTTTCCCTCGAAAAAATATACCCCTTGACATTTTGGAAATTATTGTGTATATTGAGGTATATTCATTGTCGTGGAGGGCAAAATGAAACGGCTGCTCCCATACTACTTCCTACTGACTTTCCTTTGCATTAATCCCCTTTTCGCCGACACCATAAGCGTCTCCGGCGACGTCTCCGGTACCTGGTCGGCGGATACGGTGCTGGTCACGGGCGAAGTGCGCGTGCCGCCCGGACAAGTCCTCTATATCCAACCTGGTGTGGAAGTATTATTCCAGGTTTACTGTAAACTAATCGTGGACAGTGCAGCTGCATTGATCGCCATCGGAACTGAAACCGATTCCATCCTTTTTGATGAATATTCTCCCGGAATTAAATGGCATGGTATCCAATTTCTCTCCTCCGCCGATTCATCCCGTTTAGCATATTGCCATCTAACACATGGATGGGCTTCCGGATACGTTGAACATGGCGGTGGGATTTATTGTGAATATTCCAGCCCGACAATAGCACACTGCCGGATAGACAGTTGCAATGCAGATGATAAAGGGGGAGCGATCTACTGCACGGATTCAGATATCATTTTGGATGATAACGTTATCAGCCACAACCATGCTAGCAATGCTGGAGCACTTTACTGTTGGAATTCGAATCCTACTATTACCAACAGTCAAATCACATATAATTCGACGAATAATGCCTACGGTGGAATTTATGTGCGTGGCACATATGCCGTCATATCCGGTAACAAGATCAATTGGAATTCAGCAGGGGGTTTCGTTGGAGCTTTATATTGTGATAACACGGACGCTATCATTTCCGATAACGAGATCAGTGGAAACAGTGCCTATAGTTGGTGCGGAGGTGTTGATTTATATAATTCCAATTCTGCAATCACAAACAATACTATCAGTTGGAATACTGCCAACGATGATGTCGGAGGAATCTGTTTCGTTTATTCAGATGGTATTTTATCGGGAAATGTCATCAGTCATAATTCCTCTGGCGACCGTGGTGGAGGAATATATTGCCACCATTCCAGCCCTATAATTACTGGTAACACTATAAGCGACAATTATGCTTACGATGATGGAGGTGGAATTCAAGTTGAGGATTATTCTTTTCCTACGATCACCGGGAACATTATCATTAATAACACATCGAACGATGCTGGCGGTGGGATATGCTGTTTTTCTGCGCCTGCACTGCTCAATGAAAATCTTATCATCGGTAATTGTTCTGGTTATCACGGCGGTGGAATTTACAGCAGTTCCTCTGGCAATAATATCTTCAATAATACAATATATAGAAATTTTACAACCTCTGGACATATTGGTGGTGGAATCTACCAAACAAGTGCGAGTGATAACACCATCACAGGAAATTTCATCCTGGAAAACAGTGCGTATAAAGGCGGTGGAATTTGCATCTTAAATCAAATATACCTGAATTTCAACGGAAACTCTGTTGCCTTCAATCATGCAGACAATGAAGGTGGTGGAATATTTTTTCATCTTTGCAGTGGAATAATACAAAAGAATACGGTGATCGGCAATACCGCTCAGTCGGGTAGCGGCATTTATTTCCTTAATAATAATCCATCGCTTTTCAACTTCATCATTCGTGGTGACAGCCTCAATCTAATTGATGGAATGCCACCTTTAATTATTTACTCGAATATAGAAGGTGGATGGGCAGGAACGGGAAACATCGATGAGGATCCTCTTTTCGTTAATTCAACTGAAGGGGACTGCCGACTGTTGTGGGGTTCGCCCAATCCAGATCCCAGGTACTTCGATCCCGACACCACCCGCTCGGACATGGGAGCCTGCTTCTATGACCAGAGCGTACCCATCCGCATGCTGGCCACACCCTACGACGCCCCCAATCTCATCCCCGCCGAAGGCGGCAGTTTCAACCTTAAGCTCACCCTGTCGAACCATACCGGTTCACAGCAGC
>JALGZU010000363.1 GCA_025774735.1 candidate division LCP-89 bacterium
GCTTGGCCGGCAACCATGGGGGCCGCATAACTGGTTCCGCTGCCGGCATCGGCGACGGCGTTGCCCATCAGCGTGCTGATAATATTGCTTCCGGAGGCGGCCACCTCGGGCTTTTCGCAGCCGGTGCTGGGGTCCCTGTAGTTGGAATAGCCGGCAATGACATCATCGCCCCAGGTTAAGGTATTGTTGTCGTCATACGCGCCAACGGTGATGGCATTGTATGCCTTACCCGGGCTGCGAACGTAGTAGGCGGGGTTTGCGCCGTCATTATGGGCAATGGTAATTATGGTACATGCGCGGTGGCGTACCAGGTAGTCGACGTGCCGGTCGTGGTCGTTCAGGTTACCGGAAGCTCTATTACCTCCCCAGCTGTTGTTCATCACGTCCACATTCTGGGTAGTGGCGGCCCAGTCCAACGCCGCGGCCATATCGGCATCAGCGTAACTGGTGCCGTTAGCGGAAAATATGGTGGCCCCCTGGGCGATTCCCTGATGGGTGCCGTGCTGACTGGCGACCATGCCGGCGGTGGCGGTGGCATGGCTATCAACTTCCGGATCTCCCGGAACACGGGTGGTGCCGGTGACCAGATAGGTGTGGGGCCAATCGATCCGGCTGTCTTCGGTGATGGCCACATCCACGCCGGTGCCGTCGAAGCCGAACAGGTTATCTACTATATCCGCCTTCTGGGTCGGTTTGGCGTTGCTCATTCCATCCTGATTGATGTTGGGACCGTAAATGGTGTCTACATATTCTTTCAGCACCATTTCAAGAATCGCTGATTTCGGTAATTCCACATAGACAAGGGGGGCGATGGGACTCATATAGGCCGGTATGAAATCCATGGCCGTCAGATCTGCCAGAAGCGGGGCCTGCAAGGTGGCCATCTGGGATTTGAGGTAGGTCATGTTTGCCTGGCGGGCGTCTTCAATGATAAATCGCAGTTCATCCTGGGCCCTGCGAATCGCCTCGACCTGCTCGGCTATGACGTCATCACCCGCATCCGCTTCCTGCGGAGTTTGTTCAGGTTTGTCGGCAAGGGCGGGTTTTTGCAGTTCAAGGGGCGCATCACCGGCTTCGACTTCCGCCGGGAGGTGTCCAAGGTCGGGTCGCTCCGGAGGGTGGACATCATCTGCCCTGAGCCAGATGGCAACCGTCAAGGTGTCGGCCGCATCCATGGCTTCCAGTTGGTCAAACAGGGTGCTGACGATACGGCCATGGGGTGCTGCGTTTAGCCGGGCTATGGCTTTATCGATAGAAATATCAAAGATTTCCGCCAACATCGGTGCCAGGCGGCTGTCGTGCGCAGCTTCTTCGGCACGACGGGCTGTTGCCGGATTTTGATACGATTCGTCGGTCGCAGCCGTTGCACCAGACAATGCCGGACACGTAAATGCCAGTATCATAACCAAAGCAAAAAACGTGGTGATGGTTTTCATTGCTGTCCTCCATTTTTCCCCAAAAATGGTGATGGTTGGCTTATGCTTCTATACGATTTTCTCCTTTCACGGACCTTGCCTTCGTAAAATCAGGAGACATGCCCGTACTGTTGTTTGAAGAAAGCCGACGGATGAACGCCGGCTCTCTTTTTCACGAGTTTCACGGCCCTGTAAACATCATATATTGAGCGCCTTCAGACCGTCTTTACCGAATCACCGGGCAATCGGATCTACCCCAATCCGGGAAGAACAGCAGCCAGTCTCTGCCGTCACAGCGGCCGTCGGTGTTCAGGTCGCACTCGCAGGCATCGATGGATTCGACCAAACTCGGTAGATTGAGAAACGACACTTCGTCATCGCCATTATCCAGGATGGCGAACACGTTGTCGGTGGAGTCGAAAGCAATTCCCGAGGGAGACAAGGAAACCGGGGCAATGTCAAATCTGGCCTGCAACACCCCGTTGGCATTTGCAATATAGACCTCATCGTCACCGCTATCCACCACGGCAGCCGTACCCGTATCGGGGAGCAGGACAAATCCCACGGGAGAGGCGGCACCCAGCGCGGCGGTGCTGCGCTGGTCCCTGATGCGGCTGGGCTGCGAAAGATTGACCACAACGGCGGAATCTATGGTGCTGTCGACGATTACGAAATTGTCTCCGTTGGGGAGGTAGTCCCTGCCATAATCAATTCCGCTAGGGTTCGCATTGAAGTTGAAGATTCCGAAGGTTCCGAGATTAAACAGTTCCTGAAGCGTGCAGGTTTTGTCAATGATAAAAATAGCATCATCGCCGGCGTCGATAACGGCAAAATTTTCGTCTGAGGGGATAAAGGCGATTCCCCTTGGATCGTTGTTGCCGGCCGGAAGCGTGCATGACGAGTCAAGATTTCCATCTGGATCAACAAAATAGACGCTGTCGCTGACGGCATCGACAATAGCGTATTTGTCTGCCAGAGAACCTGAGGTGATATAGGTAATGCCCCTGGGATCGGTTGAATTAAAAAGATTGGTGCTGAAAGTGTCAAAGAGGTCTCCATCGGCATTCAGTCCGAAAACCTCATCGGAAGTGTCGTCGACGACGCCAAAGTTTCCCGTACCGGAATGAAACGTAATGCCTTTAGAGGCCGGTGAAACAAAGGCGGTATCAAAGTCGTCTTGAAGAATCCCGTTTGTATCGGTAACAAACACCTGGAGTTGTGAGCCGTCTAGTATTGCCAAATTGCCCGCGTATTTCCCCGATGCGGCGAAGGTGATCCCCTGAGGATTTACCGAAGTAAAATCAGCCGTGTCAAATTGTCCGTTTACAGACAGGCCATTGATGCTGACGATGAATACTTCGTCCTGACTGGAATCGACGATGGCAAGGTCGCCGGAAAAAGCGCCCGAACTGATAAAGCCAATTCCCGTGGGATTGTTGGAACCTAATATTAAGGTATCAAACTGGTCTTGTTTCGCCCCTGAGGTATTGACGATAAAAACTTCGTCCTGGGTTGCGTCTGTGATGGCGAAGTTGCCGGCCTGTGGTCCCGAAGTGATGTATGTAATACCGGTAGGATTGGTGGAAGGAAGCGGCGTCACATCAAACTCGTCCTGGAGGATTCCATCTTCATCCAGGATAAAGACCTTGTCTTCAATATCATCGACCATGGCATAGTTGCCTGCCAGCGGTCCCGAACTGATATAGGCGATTCCATTTGGATTTAACACGCCGGCGTTTTCCGTATCAAAATAATCCACCATCACCGGGACGGTGGTTTGTGCTTGTACAGACGCGGGGGTTCCAAACAAGATGAAACCGAATGCTAAGGCCACCACACCGGCGGCATACGCCAATTGTTTAACATTATTCATACTGTGAGTCATTTTGCTCCTCCTCTCTGGTGTTTCAAATTGATTAACTAAACCTAAACCGACTTATTAAAAAACTCGGACAATCCTCCCGCCCCCAGT
>JALGZU010000042.1 GCA_025774735.1 candidate division LCP-89 bacterium
TCGGGATAATCACCGACGGCACAGCGGAAGGTGTAGACTCCGGGTGGGACAGTGCCCGGGACAGCCTGGGTCATAGCCCGGGTGATCGATCCTCCGGGGGGCAGTTCGTTCTCCTCCCGCAGGATGAAGGGCCCGATGGTGGATCCACCGGGCGTATCAGCTTCAATCCAGGCGTCGAACAGCGCCGTAGATGTGCCGATGTTCTCGATATCGAGCGTATAGTCAAACGTCCCGCCGCCTATGGGAATGAGGACGGGAATACTATCGGGGGTCAGAGTGACGGCCATTTCCGGCATCAGGCTTCCTTCCAGCCGCACCAGGTACATATCGAAGGCGCTGGTAACGGGAGGTGAATTCGAGAACCCGCCGAGTACGTAGCCTCCCTGGGCCGATTCCACCACGCCCATGGCTTCTTCCCACTGCATACCTCCCCAATGATCTGACCAGGTGACGTTGCCCTGTGCATCCGTCTTAACGGCGTACATCTGGTTTTGGGTCAACATGTTGATGAAGGCGCATCCGGCCACGATGTAGCCTCCTTCCGAGGTTGCCTGGACGGCATTTCCGTACTCTTCGAACATGCTATCCCCAATGTACTGTTCCCATTCAGGATTGCCCAAATCGTCGGTTTTCAGCAGGTAGATATTTTTAGCGAATCCGGCAGAGAGCGACGTCGAACCGGCCAAGATTAAACCGCTTTCCTGAGCCAGTTCCGCATCATTGATATAGGTACAACCCTGGCCGGTAAAGGTCGCTTCCCACAATGCCACGCCCTGCGGATTCGTCTTGATGAGGATCCCATAAGATCCAATCGGACCGAACCAATGCGTATAGCCCGCCAGAGCATAGCCTCCGTCCATCGTGGGCAAACAGGACATGCAGCGATCGTAATTCGATCCGCCGTAGGTTTGCATCCATTCCTGAATTCCGAGAGCATCCGTTTTAATCACGAGCATGTCCTCGTTATCGCCCGCGTACGAGTAACCCCCGAGGATATAGCCGCCATCCTGGGTTGCGCGGACGGATTCGCAGACGTCGAACTGTCCGTTATCGTAGGTTTGCTGCCATTCGAGGTTGCCCGCGGCGTCGGTTTTGACCAGGTAGACGTCCTTGGGTCCTGAGATGCAGACGAAACCCGCCAGAACAAAACCGCCGTCGGGAGCCTGTGCGATGCTCAAGCACTCCTCTTCGTCTACGGTGCCGTAGGTCTGTTCCCAGAGGATATTTCCTTCGAAATCGGTCTTAACGAGATACATATCCTCGTTCCCGGCTCCGAAAGAGAGCGTCGAACCGGCGAAGAGGAAACCATCCTCAACCTCCAAAACGTCATTGCAGTAATCCTGGCTAGCTCCTCCGTGGATGACTTCCCACAGGGTTGCGGGCGGTTGCGCCAGCGCCGTCGAAGTTAAGATGGTTACGACCGCAGTGCAAAGTAGTCTTCTCTTGTTTTTCATGCTTCTCTCCAACATAACGTTTCGCCTGCCCGGAATTATTTGGAAGTTTTTTAAAATCAAGGTTGTTACGTCCTCGTGTAGTTTTTTCAGCCTTTTTAAGCGAAGTCATATCCATTCGAAGCATCAGAACGATACTCAAACGGGCAATTGAGAGCCGGAGCAAGTTACGATCACCCCGGCCACAACTTAATTTCGCAAGGTACATGCCATAAATCAATACTGACGGCGGCCGGATACCAATTCGTATCTGTCCAGGAGCCGGAGGTCAACTTCCCGGAAAGTTAACCCGGAATCATCAATTATAGGGGGATTTCACGGAGATAAAAATATTTCTAAGAACATAAATATAAAGTAGTTACGATGCCAGGAGGGCGAATATCGGGATGAAAAAACGGGGATTGTTAAGGACGAGTAAAAGTCGTTTTTTTCGCTCTTAACGCTCCATTCAGAAAAGCATTAGAAACAGCGCAAAATTCCTCTCAACAAGCAGCAATCTATCATACCATACTCGCCGAACAGACCGGCATTTCAGCAGTAAATTTAGGACACCATTGGTGGGGATCCTGTGTTCCGCGTCACATGTAAAAAATTGCACCCTCAGAGTCGTTCATCGCCTCCAGTCTGGTAAGGTGATCGGAGCGGGCGATGTACAGCGTCACGGAATGGTCCGTGACGCCCCAGAAATAGATTCCCGCGTTCGCGGGAATGACGGCTTTTGTGTTTCGTCGGGGTCGGGGCGACCCCGACTATGGGATTAAAAGCGACAGCCAGGGGACATCTGCCAGCATGATTATTCCATCAAAAAAAACAACCATTTTCGAAAACGGCTTGTATTTGTCGTTTTTTTTTTGTATTTTAAAGTATCAGAATGAAAATATAATGGTGCAGAAATCAACCTGTAGGAGGATTTGATGAGGAGATCTGCCAACATTTTACAGGTTACGTTGTTCATTTTACTCTGCGCGACGACGGCATCTCAGGCAAAGAGCCCCTGGGAGGTCGTGGCGCAATCGCCGGGGGAGATCATCAATGCGGTGACGAGCCCGGCGGGTAAGATCAGCATTATGGAACAGACGCGCTTCGTCCGCTCCTCTTCCGAGGCGCTAGACTTCAGCGCCAAGCTGCGTTACTTCAGTTCCGCCGGAGGGACGAAATATGCCTCGATGATGTACCTGGCCGGGGGTGAATATCCCACCGCAGCAAAGATGACGGTTTACAGTGAAAGCTCAGCGGAGCTGTGGTCGCTATCCCAGCAGAAGTTAAACGATCTGGTTCTTTTGGAGAGCGGCGGCGCGGTGGGGATGAACCGCAATATCAATCTCCCGGAAAACCAGGTGATCTTCTTCGATCAGAAGGGCGCGAGACTGAAGGAGATCTCCATCCCCGCGCTGGGCGAAGTCAAAGCGGCGCTAACGGGCGACCGGGTGATCATCAACAGCGGCACCATGGGAGCGCTGCTCTATAATTCCGCAGGCGAGAAGATCGCCGATCTGGGATCCGCCTACCGCACGTCATTCTCCGATGACGGGCGCTGGTTAGCCATCCTCAACGGTGCGAAGCTCACGATTTTCCATGAAGGCACACCGACCTGCGCCGTCAACCTGGGCGGTGAGATCATCCGCGGGGCGGTTTTTTCCCGGGACAATGCCTCGGTGGCAGCGTTCACCGATCACGCGCTCTTCCTGCTGAGGAATCCGGATGGCCAGGTTGTGCTGCAACGACAGCTCGATGCGGCAGGGCAACTCTCTTTCACCAGCATTGACATCAGCAGCCGCGATGAGATCATCGCAACCGGCGTCGAACGCGACCTCGGTGCGGAGGTCAAGGGTCCCGAACGCCACCCGGAAGGCGAGGTCAGACTGTATGACCTGAGCGGGGGCGTGATCTACAGCCGTCAGATTGCGTATTCTCACTGGAATACGACCACTCCACGCGTGAAATTCAGCGCGAACGGGGCGCAATTGATGGTGCTAACGCGGGACGAGATTACGCTTGCGGAAGTGCGGGATCTAACCGGTAAAGGAGGTGTGCGATGAACCGCAACATGCTGAGGAAAGGGCACACCTTGATGATGGTGGCCGTGCTGGCGTGTACACTAATGATTATGTCCACGGCAGAGGCGATACCCTGGATGTTCGAGCCCACCAACGAGAGTCACGGGCTGAGCAACACCTACCTGGAGATCCAGGATTACGGCGGCCAGTACTATCATGACGGCATCGACGTGATTAAACCTACCGGCGCGATCCCGGTCTATTCGGTTTCGGACGGCTGGATGACGCACGAGACTTATGGAGTCGAATACGGCGGTTTGATGATCGGTAACAGCTATGCGGCCGGTGATTCAGGCTGGTTGTACTGGCATCTGCCCAGCAGCACCTACCCGTTCAACGTGGGCGACCGGATCTACGAGGGCGATTACATCGGCGATATCGCATACTGGCCCGTTTCCGATTTCCATCACGTGCACTTCAATGCAGTGGTAGGCACCGGCGGATTACCCTGGGGATGGTACACATCGATCGATAATCCCATGGACTGGCTGGAACCAACTACCGATGACTTTTTCCCGGTGATCTACGATGCCGTGGGAACGGACCTGCTGGCATTTTGCGTGGACAACACGTCGAATTATCTGAATCCAAACAGCCTGCAAGGCGACGTCGATATTATCACAAAGATCGGGGATCTGTCGCAAAACCGGGTCTGGGACGTGGCTCCCTACCGGATCGAATACAGTATCAGCGGTGGAACGGTCTACGAACATCACACCTCCTTCGTTCTCACCGGCTGGCAGCCTCCATCCAATACACTCTTGACGGTGTACAAAGACGATGCCACCTGTAACAGCGGCGGTAATTATGAGCAGCGCGATTTCTTTTTCATCGTCACCAACCACGACGACGACGAGATCATCGAATACGACGACCGCAACGGCCACTGGAACACTGCAGGATACCCGAACGGGGCCTATACGGTCACCGTCGATGCATGGGATGCCGGGGGCAACTTAACGCAGGGTTCAATGCAGGTTAATTTAATCGGTTCGGAGCCGCGGGACGTGACCATAACCCTGACGCCGACCGGTTCCACGCAGCTGCCATCATCCGGCGGTACAATCACCTTTGAGGTCGCAATCGCCAACCAGGAAGCGAACTCGGTGACGTTCGACGGCTGGATTGAGATGACCTATCCCGATTCATCGGTAGTGCAGTTGATCCATCGGCAAATAACTCTGCCCGTTGGTGGCAGCATCAACCGCCAGTTGACCCTGACCGTGGCGGGATCAGAGCCGGACGGCTGGTACTACCTTGAAGGGAAAGTGGGCTATCATCCCTATAATCACTGGTCGGCGAGCGGTTTCAATTTCTCGAAGGGGCTGGATCTGACGGCCGGGGGCGTCCGGATAGAGGAAACGCGCCTGGATGGCTGGGATGATTTGACCCGTGATGTGGGAACGAGTTCTGTGGCACAGCCGCAGACTGCCGCGCTGCTTTCCTGTTATCCCAATCCTTTCAACCCCAGCACCTCCATATTGTTCTCATTGCCTGCTAAGGCCAAGGTAGAGCTGGCCATTTATGACATCACCGGCCGATTAGTAACTGAATTAGTGGACGGCTGGCGAGACAGTGGGATACACGAAGTGACCTTCGACGCATCTCAACTGGCATCCGGCATCTATGTCTACCAGATGCAGGCTGGTGAGTTCAGCGCCAGCGGAAAGATGGTGCTGATGAAGTAGTAAACACAAGAGATTAAGCGAAAAGGGGCTGGCCCAATGGTCAGCCCCTTTGTATTTACTCTTGACAGCTACATTTTTCCGCAAAAGCCCGCACAACTGCAGGGTGCAGAAATGCGGCCATAAATAGAGTCCTCACAATAGCTGAGCGCCACAATAATAACCCGGCACCACCAATCCTCCCGTGATGGATTATCGTTTTTCCCCTTGAGAATATGCACCAGAGATGATATATTGATTCAACGTGTGAGGATGATTTCAACTATTGCAAGGGGAACGCAGATGAACGGTGATGAAGACCGCCTTCGCCACAGTGAAATAGAGCGGGGTACAAACTATGAGTTCAGCGAAGAAAATCTGACTAATTTCATCAACAACATCTTACGAATTCATCAAACTCCGCAGGCCAGGTTCTGGATTGCGGCGTGCCCCTCGAGAGAGCACGAAAACAACTCGACCTGGCTGGGTACCAAACGATCCGACCGCCGCCAGGCCATCAAGGACGCCATCGACCATAACGCCGCAACCGGTCATCACCTGGGTGTGCTGGGACCTATCGAATAAATTTCGATTCCCGGTAATCGTTCATCACTTTGGGCTTACCAAATTAGCGAACGGTTAGCCGAATGCTTAAACCTGCAGCGTTCTCGATCAGGTAATCTTCAGTTGAACAGATCGCTATGATGTTGCCCGTGCTTCCCGGCCAACTGTTTTGCCCTGTATTCGAGAAGGTCAGCTTGTCTCACCATTCTTCTTCCCTCCGCACATAAATCCAGTGTCTCATAAATGCCTCCCAACCGCCTGAGTGCCAGAGAAAAATCTGGTGCCAAACCGATGGCTCGGTTCAACGCCTCAACCGCGCGATTGTACAAGCCCAGTTTTTCGTAGCAGACACCGAGGCAGCAGTGAGCCCAGGCATCATCGGGATGGTTTCGCACTGTCCGTTTCAACAGTTCAGTTCGCTGCAGAATTCTGTCAGTCATCATCTCTTCATTCATTGTATATACTCACTCTTGATTTCACCATGATTGAACTTGTACATGCCTTCCACGTCTAAGAATCCCCGCCGATGGTATTGATCCCCCTGAGCTGGTACTCATCCTTCTCGAAGGCGGAAACGTACTGCATCGACTCCACCTCGGCGTAAAACTCCCGCATGCGCATCCGGCCGGAGTGATGCTGGTTTATAATGTAGGCAAACAGGTCCGCGATCTGCAGACCCGGAGCGTGCGCGTGCGGTGCGAATAGGGGCGCACCTAAAATTCCTTGAAATCCTTTACCCAACGGCGACCTGTACAGGAGCTCCATGATGGACGAGCTCACGGTGTAACTTCCGCCCGATCCCTCGATCTTAAAGATCAGTTTGGCCACCTGCCCCGGGTGGTTTTCCAGCATAAACGAATTAACGCGCTCCATCAAATACGCCAATCTCAAGGGAAAGCCACTTCCATCCGTACTATCGCTTTCCGAAAAGATTGGCTGCTCCCTGAAATGCTGAGCCGGACCTCCTTCGTCCGGATTTCCAGAAGAAACGAGTTGAGTCGTCGCGAACGTTTTTACGTTTTGCAAACGGCAGAGGCTGAAAACCTCCCGAACGAATTCAATCTTGCGGAAGCTTTCATAAGCCCTGTTATTCAGCAGCAATCTTCCCCGCAGCGGAAATTCCCCGATCCCCTGGCGTTTGAAGAACCGGCCTTTCAGCCGAAGCAACTTCCCGCTGAGATCGCCGTAGGCATTCTCTTCGAAGGCGACGCCGGCAACGGTGCTGATACAGGATTCCTCTTCCGATCTATGTAATTTGCTTTCATCCACAAAGACAAGCACGGACATACCATCCTCGAAACAACTGCACTCTGTGGTGTATTAATAAACATCCACAGCTTGTTTTTAGTAAATAGCATAATGCTTCTTCCGGAGAGATTGGAGGAACGGGGAGAGCGTTACCCGGATTTCTTATTTTTTTTTGATATGATGGAGTTCTACAGGAGTGGCCTCGGGCTGGAGGTTCATACCGCCTGAAGGAAGGATTGTGAGTCCATGATGAGGTTATTCGCTGTTCGGGTGGGTGGGAACCGCTTCGATCTTAGCCAGAAGCTCAGCGGCCTCTTCCGAATATTCAAATTGCTCATCCCGCAGCAGTTTCAAATAGAGTACAGCCCGGGCGGGATTGCCCATCAACAGGTACGACTGCGCCAGATACCACCGGGCTCGGTTCTTCTGCGCGTACTCCGTCAATTGCTCTGCGCGGGTCAGAGCTGCAATTGCCGCTGCAGCCCGGTGCCGCAGGAATTGACTCATGCCTGAATAGAGCCAGTAGGTGCCGTTTGCGGAATCATTGAATGCTGCCTCGCCAAGATGATAGGCTGCCCCCTTATAATTACCTCTGTTAAACAGGTCCATACCACGGTTAAATGAACGCCGGGCTTCATCCGCCCCGGCGTCCCGCATAACCTGAGTGGGTACGGAAGGCGTAGCAAACGTGACCAACTGCAGATAAGGATTGGTAGAAGGCGGGATCCGTAGAAACACTAAGAAAATCACTGCAGCTGCGGTCAGAGTCATACTTGCAGCGTATTCCCACTGAAAGAGACCCTTGATTAACCGCGCCAATCGTTCCGTCAATTCCCCCGGAGCGGATTCCCGGGATAGTCTTCCATGCATTTCCGCTGATAGTAAGTCCAGTCGCGACGCATAGTCAATACCCTCGTCGCGAAGACCCGCGAGAATTTCATCCCGCTGTGCTTGCATTAAGGAAAATGCCCCGTTCATCTCCGCCAATTCCCGGCGGCAGAACTCGCAGTCCAACATGTGCTCCTCGAAACGGATCCTCTCTTTCTCCGACAGGTTTTCCGTTTCGTAGAGCGCAATCAAGTGTCCCAGCTTTTCATCGGTGCATGGATTCATCGTCGAGACACCCATTATCCCTGTTCCTGAAGGATGCTTTTTAGCTTCATGCGGCAGTCGAAAATCCTTTTCCGGAAGGCGTTGCGTTTTAAGCCGGGATTACTCGCTCTGAACAACTCCCACAATTCGCCAGTCTCACGCTGCTCCATGACGCCTATAAAAAACGCCTGGCAGAAGGATGACAACCTCTTGATGGCCGATTTGATCCCTTCGATGCGCTCGCCCAGTTCAACCTGGGTCAGAGCATCTTTACCGCCGCCGGTTTGACTGAGGATCTGTTCGATCTCCTGCCTGATGGAACCGGTCCCTGGCTCCGGAGCCGAGTCGAGCGAGAGCCGGATGCGTCCGGATCGGGCGCGCAGTGCATCTCCGATCTTATTCCTAAGCACGGCCGCTGCATACTTGTGAGGGTTCGAGCGTACTCCATCCAGCTTCTGGGCCACCGTAATCAGCGTTTCCTGGAGGATATCCTCCTGGTCTTGGTGCTGCCACCCTCGTAATCTATATTGAACAATGGGACCCAGCGTTACCGCCAAATGGGTAAAAAATTGCCTCTGACCCTCGCGATCTCCCGCTTTGGCCAGCTTCAACAGGTCGTTCCAGTCTTTAGCGCCGCTGCTGTCCAAATGTCCGTTCAAGTTTTTGAAATATTCTCTTTACGGCTGCCATGTCGAATGGCTTTATTTCGGATCTCCGGTCAAGACGTAAGCCGCCCAGGCTGATGAGTTGGGAAACCTTTTTCTCGTTTCCATCTGAGCTATTCGCAGTGCCTCAGTCTTTTCCTGATGTTTAAAATTTTGATAAAACCGCTTCATCAGGTAAGCCGTCGCTTCATCCTCCACCAGCCATAGCGATGACAGCACCGCCGGAGTCCCCGCAAACAGGAACGATCGCGTCAAACCCACCAGCTCATCTCCAGTCGTCAGATAGCCTAATCCCGTCTGGCAGCTCGAAAGCACCACGATATCCGCATCGATCGTGGAGCCAAAAATTTCATGCACTTCGAGATCCCCGTCCTCATTCTGCCCCGGGGCTAAAATCAATCCGGAGAACAACGGATAGGTCGAATTAAGATCGCTGTGGCAGGCCAAATGCAAAACGTCGAAATCGGCTGCCGATTGCACGAACTGCGCTTCCGAGGCGCCTGAACCAGTTAACACCTGACTGACCTCAAACAGTTCGGCTATCTCATTAACTTCCCTCTCGGCGAAGGGGAGCGGCGCGTAGGCCTCCCGCCCCGTTTCCGGATTACCGAACCCCAAAAACGCCGGTTCGTCTCCGCGTGCCTTCGATGTGAGATATTGCAGCACGGATGCCGAGGGCAGGTAGCTGATGCTATGGTGTTCCAAAAGAGGTTTCCCTTCAGTATCCTGCAGAGCGCAAAAGGGGAGATAATGTAAAATCCCGTGCGGGATTATCGTCATTTTTTCCGTGTTTAGTGAACTCTGCGCTGGCGCGATCAGCAGGTCGTAGAGCATCCTCGACCGCCGTGCAACCGCGCCCTCATAAACGAAGGCATCGCGGAATCCCTTCACCAAGTCGCCGAGTCGATTAACGTCGATCTCGGTCCGAAAAGCCTCTACCTCATCCCGAGTTAGAATCCAGATTAGAACGGCCTCTTCAGTCACATAGTATTCTATGAACGTCTGCTCCGGATCGATCAATTGCTGGATTTCGTCAAGGGACAAGGGATCTGTAGCCACTACAGAAGAGAGCTCCAGTTCAGTAACTTCCCTTTTACCTTCAGCACCTAAGAGTTCGGCGTGGCGACTTTTGCTGATCGTCACGCGGCCGGCTGAAAGCATGTCCAGAAATGTCCGCGACCTGCTCCGCTCCGCATAATGCCAGGCCTCCTCTGTTCGCCCCAACCGCAGCATCGCCAGGATCATCGCTTCATAGACGTCCATCGACCGGGAAACATAGCTGCTCTTGTACGAAGCGACGCTTAACTTTCCCCGTACCTCTTCAATGGCTTCAATCCCCTTCTCGTAGCAGCCTACTGCAGACGCATCCTCACCCTGAGCGGCGTAGCACCTGCCCAGCGCGGTGTAGGCGTATTGTACGCTGACGTCCGTCGGAAACTCTTTGGCGATGGCGACGGCGCTTTGAATAGTCTCCAGGGCTTTGGTAAAATCCTTCTGTTCGGTGTAAAGCATCCCTATGTTCGTCAGCGTAATGCACTCGCCGTCGTGATCCCCCAACTCCCTGCAGATCTCCAAATCCTTTAAATAGTAACTAAGCGCTTCAGGGTACTTCCCGAGGTTGAAGTGGATCACTCCGATGTTGTTCCGCGTTATCCCTTCGCCCCGGCTGTCGCCGATTTCCGTCTTGATCTCTAAACTCCGGCGGTAATAGTCCAGTGCATCCTCGAACCGTTGCAGCGCCTCGTGAGCGGCGCCGATGTTGTCCAGAACCTCGGCCTCACCCCACCGGTCGCCCGTTTCCCGGCTGATCGATAAACTCGATTGATAATAATCCAGAGCCCTATAGTGATCGCCCAAAAGATCATAAACGATGCCTATATTGTTCAGCGTGATGGCTTCGCCTCGCCGGTCGCCGAATTCCCTCTTCAGTTTCAAACTTTGGCCGTAGTAATCCAACGCTGTCGTATAGTCCGACAAGGTCCGGTAAACCACGCCCATGTTGCCCAGAACCCGGCTCTCCAACAGCTCGTCCCCCAGCTGCTTACTGATCTCCAGGCTCTGGTTGTAGACCTCCAGCGCCTTGCGGTGATCCGACAGAATGTCGTAAACCATGCCGATGTTGTTCAGGGATCGGCTCTCACCCCTCCGGTCACCTAACTCGCGCCGGATGGACAGACTGGCAGAGTAAAAATCCAGTGCCTTCGAATACTCCGAAAGATTGTTGTAGGCGACCCCAATGTTGTTGAGGTTCTGGGATTCCAATTTACGGTCGTTCAGTTCCCGGCTGATCGCCAGGCTCTGCTGATAATGTTCCAGCGCCGTGTCATATTCGGCCACGTCGTCGTAAATCCAGCCGATCTTCTTCAGGATTTCGGCCTCCTGGAGCCTGTTCTCCAGGGCTCTGTTCAAATCCAGAGCCCGCTCCCAACAGTTGAACGCATCTTGCAGCTGTCCCAGATCGTAATAAATCATCCCCATTTCGTGCAGAACACTCGCTTCGGATGCCTCCGAACCGATCTCCCGGGAAATGGCCAGGGATCGTTCGAACTTCTTCAACGCCTCTTCCCACTGGCCGGCATCCCGCAGGGAATCAGCCTCCGAGGCGAGAAGATCCACCAGCACGGATGTATCCTGCGCGGATGCATAAAATATGACCGCCACAGTGGTGAACACGACCACAAGGGGAAATCGTTTTAATCTTGACTGGATGATGATGGATGACTCCTTAATCAGTTCCCTAATCATCTGTCAACTTCGGGAATATAACGATTCTTCCCAAAACAATCAAGATTTGATTGATGGATATACAGATGCACATTATATCCCATCTCAACAGAAAAGCCGAACCCAAACCAGGATCCGGCTTTCAACTCGATTGCATAATCATTGCACGAGGCCTGAAAAACGCCATTATTCCGCATAAACGCACATGACCGGGGAACAGGTGCTCATAATTGAAGAGGACGAATCAGACGGCCGGCCCGCGGCATTCGCCCTTCAGGGCACCTACCCCGATCCGTTCAACCCGGTGACTACATTCAGCATCGAACTGCCCATTGCGAGCCGGGTGATCCTGGAGGTGTACAACGTGCGCGGCAGCCTTGTGGCAAGCTTTTTAAACAGCTCCCTGCCCGCAGGTTACCACGAAATCAGTTTCGAAGGATCGAGCATGCATCGGGGATTTACATCTACCAGTTGCAGGCGGGCGATTTCACAACCAGTGGGAAAATGGTGCTGATGAAGTAGCAATCAGCACTCAGCAACCAGTGTGGCGATCCTGAGGTTTAGTGATCGCCTTTACCATCGCATGAGAAGCAGAAGAAAAGGTTCACTCTATTCCGCCAATCCTCCAAACTTAATCCGGAAGAAAAGGGTGTACAGAACCGGAACCACGCCCAGCGTCAGTACCGTGGCGAAAATCAGTCCGGAAATGATGGCAACGCCCATGGACTCAAACATCGGGCCGCCACCGAGCGCCAGGGGCATCATCCCGCCCACGGTGGTCGCCGTGGTCAGCAAGATAGGCCGGAGACGTTTCTGAGCGGCTTGCACGATCGCGCGAGGCGGTTCCAGTCCGTTTTCCGTTATTTCGATCCGTATTCGATCCAGAAGAACAATGGCGTTATTGATCACGATACCGGCCAGGGAGATCATGCCTAGAAGGGTCATGAAACCGAAGGTCTTACCCGTAACGAGTAATCCAATATAGATCCCCACAAAAGCCAGGGGAATGGTCAGGAGAATGATCAGAGGCCGCCTCAAACTGTTGAACTGGATCACCAGCAGCAAAACAATCACCGCCAGGGCCATCGGCAGCTTAGCCGCTATGGCTTGCTGAGCCTTGATCGAGGATTCGATTTCGCCGCCGAACTCGTACTTGTAACCCACCTTCCAGAAGGCCTGTCGTTCCTCGAGCCACGGCTGAAGTTGGTCGATCACTTCCATGGCTGTCATCCCTGGTACCAAAAAGCTGGCAACCGTCACCGTCTTCAGGCGGTCTCGTCGCAGGACTTGAGAAGGCTCCCAGGCCATTTCCAGGTCCGCCACCTGCTTCAGCGGGACGGTCCTGCCCGTCGCCTGCGCATAAACGTCCAGCGTCTCCAGCTTTCCCAGATCCTGCCGATCCGCCTCCGTAGCCCGCAAGGTAATGGGAATGACCTTATCCTCTTCCCGGAACTGTGTGACTTCGATACCGGATAGAATCGTCTGCAGACTGATGGCGATGTCCATACTGCTCACCCCGGCCCGCCGGGCGCGCGGCTGAT
>JALGZU010000043.1 GCA_025774735.1 candidate division LCP-89 bacterium
GGCCGTCGCAGTCGAATCCCAGATGATTGATGGTGAACAGCGCATCGGGCCGTTCCTGTTTGATGATATTGGTAATATCCCCCAGGAACCGATCATACCAACTGAAATCCTCCAAGCCCTCATCAACCGGCTGATTCAGAGGAACCACCAGGACTCGGTGGCCCTCAGACTTGAGTGCACTGACCACTTCGCGGGTCAAAAAATATCCCGCGTCGATCACGAGAATGGCCCAGTCGTGTCCTCCGGATCCGATCATCGCAGCACCGAGCAAAAAACCACCCTCCGTCTGTGTTCCTGCATTCCTACTATTTCGATTTTTCGATTCATGCGAAAATAATTATTGTTCATACGGCTGCCAGGTTCTCCTGCATTTCATCGAGCACTACACGCCCGTTACGGTCGAACATCGTTTCATCAGGAACGCCGAGTGCTCTGAAAAGATCCTCCCCATTCTCCAGGCTCTCCCTGAAACTCTGAGCTATTTGATCGAGTCTCCCGTAGAGTTGCCGGGTTCGATCAATCAGCTCGCCTATTTCTCCATCTGGCAGGTTCTGCTTGAGAAAGTTGAAATCCAGGACGAGATGATTGACCGGGGGAAGCCGGAAGCCGGTGACGGTGATCTCTTTATCAATTTCATCGATTTCACTGCTCAGGATCTTGATTCCAGCCGGGTTGTCACCAGGCCCCGAAAAGGCTTCCTGCAGCTTCAGACAATACTTTACGCCAGCCTGGGTAAGCTCGCCGAGACGGCGAAGTGCGCGGCACGGTTCCTTCAGATCCTTCTGAAATCTCTCGGACACAGGAGGCAGGTAATCCTGCAAGTATGTCATTAAGACGCCCGGTTCCACGGGACCTTTAAGAAATCCTGATTCCTCCTCCGAGAGGAGAACGCGCTTCCATAACTCGCGCGAGCATAAATTCAAATAGTCCGACCCTTCGAGGAAGCGTTTCAGCAGTGGCCGGAGCTGCCAGAATCCGTCAGCGTCAAAATCGGTTCTCCAGAGGTTGATCGGGGCCGATGGTACACTTTCGTCGAAACTGATCTCAGCCTGCGGCAGTCCTGCGAGCATGATTTTAGCGACGTGAAATACCACCTCGGGCGTGACAGCTTCCTGGCATCGAAAGCGGCTGCAGTCGACGTGAAAACTGCAGGGATAGCAGGATAGAGACGACTCCATCACTACATGATCGGAGCCATAGGGGCCGGTTTCGTGAGATAGAGCGCTCCCGAAACAAAGCGACAACACAGGCGTGCCGACGGCTGCGGCGATGTGCTGGGTGCCGGTATCGTTCGTGATCAGAAGGTCCATATCCGCGAGCAGGGAAGCCAATTCGCCCAGAGCCGTCTTGCCCGCCAGGTTAATAGCCCTCTCACCCAAAGGTTCACACACTTCAAGAACGAGATCTTGCTCACTTTTAGATCCGAAAACCGCTATATGCGCATTTATCCCGGTAATCAGCTCTCGCCCCAACTGGACGAAAGATTCCGCCGGCCAGCGTTTGCACGCCAGAGACGCCCCCGGTTGAAAACCAATTTTCGGGCGGGTTCCGTCCGGCCAGCCGCGCAGCAGCCGCTTCGCTTGTCGCCGAATTTCATCCGGGATTTGAAGAGTGAGTTCCTCTCCTGGAATCGGGAGGGATTCTGCTCTCTTTTCCTGTAAAATGTCAGCCCGCTTCGATGCCAGCCCTCTGTTGATATCCACCAGGTTGAACCGGTTGTAGTGGCGGTTCAAATTGGCGGTGAAAAAGTAACGCGCCCAGGGGTGGCGGATGCAGCGGTATCCCTCTGCGTCGAGGGTCAAACCAACCGTCTTCGGAGCACCGATCAGGTGGCAGATAAGGGCCGAAATCCGTGTATGGGACAGATTGATAACCTCATCGAAGCGTTCCTTGCGGAGCGATTCGATGAACTCATCGATCTCATTCAACCGGCGGGGAAGATAGCGAATCGCCTCCTTTGAGACCGCCACGGAAGAGTTAAAATCGAAAGGAATGAGCCGATCGATCTGGGGAATATACCTGCAGATTTCAGAATAACTGGTCACGGCGAGGTAGGAGATGTGAAGCTCCTCCTCCCCGGACTTTAGAGCCGCCAGAAGTGGCACCGACTGGACGATGTCACCCATCCGGGTCAGATTAATCACCAGTACTTTTTTCTTCCCGCTCTTCATGAAGAACCTACAGTACTCCCTTTTCAAGGCCCCAGCGGCGGAATTCATTCAACAGCAGGATCATCGCCTCGGTGTTGGTAAGTGCCCCCTCACCTTTCTCAATTTCCGTCGAAATTTCCTCCAGCGTCATGGGCCCGCACCCCTCGAAACGCTGCATCACCTGCGCCAGCTCGCTGCCAGGTTTCTCCTGCTTTATGATCTCCTCGGCCGTTGGCAATCCTCCACCCCGGGGGATCCAGGCAGGATTGCGCCCGGCGATCAGGCCTAACAGTTCCAGCATGCGGTGCTCGTAAGTGTGCTGTGCCAGCACGCGCTGACGAGCCGCTTCTGCGATTTCGATCCGTTGGTGAGGATTAGCCAGGTAGTGGGCGGCTTTCTCCCTGAAATCCTGAAGCGACGAGAAGGTGATCATCTCGCTCCCTTCTGCGAAGCAGTCGTTCAGGTAGCGGCGCTCATCTACCAGTTGAAACGCCCGGCATGATGCAATTTCAAAAGTGCGCGGATTGACAAAATCACCGAAAGGATTGACGCCGTCGTGATAAGTGGAGGAGTGCAGATTTACATTGATGCTGGTGGCATTGAAAACTTTGACGCTGTCCTCGGTCGTAACTCTCTCCCCGTCTCGCTGGATGACCGAATTAAGCGCTGCGGCGGCGTCCCATTCGTTGCCCCAGATCTTGAAATTCAGGTCCAGCAGACCCGCAAAGAAATTCCTACGGTTGTGATAGCCCGCTCCGACGTGCGACAGATCGCTGCCAAACTCCTCCATATCTGCCGGACTAAGCTGCAACGGGCAGTGTACTTCGGGATCGGCAGCGAGGGGGAGATAATAGGGTCCGGCGCAGCCGATCTTTTTCAATTGCTCGAAGAACTCACCCTTCTGGATGACGAAGAAATTTTCGATGTGCTGAGCGACAGCCTGCCAGTAATTCAGCGTTTGATAATCTTCAACAAACCAGAAAGCTGTCTGTATACCCGATTTTTTCAATTCCTGGAGCACTTCAGGTGTGACTGGGGATTGCGCCATGCAGAGCACCAGATCGGCACGAATTTCCAGGGCTCGCGCGGTGACCGATTCCGCCAGGACTGCCGTTAAACCGGCTTTAAGGCGGCCTTCGTGATCCTGATTCGAGGTGAGATCGTGGAAATGCGACAGAGCAGGATAAAAGAGGGTGTTGTCCAGCAATTCACAGCGGTGTCCCAGCGAATTAAGAGCCCGGTGAACATAGCCGGTAACCGGCAGTGATCCCCCATAAAGAGGTGAAACGAGCAGGATTTTATACCCCCCGCGGGAAACCGTTTCCTGTGCCCTGATCATGCCTCCTATAGTCGTATAGTAATCTGGATAAGCTGAACTTGAGGCGGGGTGCTCAAAGAAGACCGGTTTCAGTTGATTTTTACAATTCCAGCGCATCAAATGTTCATATGCCTGGACGGGTTCTTCGCCTACCATCAGGCGCAGACCCTCTGAGAGTAAATCCCATTCAGAGGAAGCCAGGGCGGCGGCGGCAAGACCGGCATCCTTTTCGACCACAATGAGGCGATGAGGCGGAACCCTCTTCGCCAACTCCTTGACATGGTAACCGAAACCGATCCCTCCAATGACGTAGCAGACATCCTCGGTCTGGTTCAATTCGAGGGTTTCTATCCATTTCCCCGCTTCGGATACCGGATCATAAGTGCTGTGCAGGCATTTTCGGTTTACCACCGGTACGGGTAGATTTGTTTTCGAGGTCCGGATTTCGGGATAGTCAGATCTGTAGGCGTTCCTGAGCGTTTCCGTCAGAGTCTCATCGAAAGAAGCGATGCACTTGAGGTTAATTTCCAGGTACTTGCTAGACATTGAAGATTCCATCGCTTTTTGTTGTACTGTTACGCAACTTCAGGCCGTGTGCCCGTGTTCAGGTTTATCCCGGTTCGCTCTGCTTCTGGATAACTTTCCGGTCACCCGGTGCGTAAATGAGGGCTTAATTGCAGCTTCACTTTTCCGGGAAGTATCCCACACTCTGTCCAGTATATACCGCCTCTCGGATTCGGTCAACCGCAGTTTTTCAACCTCCTCCCATCTATCAGCATCCGGCGATCGGAGCAGGTAGCTCACCAATCTGTTCAACCCTTCCGGACGGCGGTAGGAGCGCAGGAGCAGCGTCGCCAGTTCAATGTCGAGTGATTCGTCCCAGGGTTTCAATTGAACGGCTTTTTCGAGTACGATAGCAGCAAAATCGAAAGATTGATAACGCTCCAGCAGCTTTGCGCAGGCGATATAAGACATTCCCGTCTGCGGCGATAGAGCGATCGCTTTCTGGAGTGCATCGAAAGCCGTCCAGCGGCAGGGATGGGAGACCAGCCTGTCCACCCCGGGTTCCATTAACCAGCCGGCACTCTCGAGTAGTTCCGCAAAGAAAAGGTAATCGGCCATTTCCAGTTTACCGGCAGCGCTGATCCGTTGGAATAACTGCCTGTTATTACAACTCTTGCGCAGATGATGACAGAATCGCTCGAGTTCACACCCTGCAGCAGCCGTTTCGCCCATCTCCTTGAGGCACCAGAACAGCGCCCAACGGGATCTGAGATGCCCGGGATCAATTTTAAGGGCGCACTGCAGGGAGGCGCGAGCGTCCTGCAAGCGCCCCTCCTGAAGTGATTGAGCCGCCAGTTCAAAGTGTGGGGCCGCTGACTCAACTTCAGAAGCCGCAGCAGCCATCAGCAACCGGAACCCTTCCGGTTTCAGTTTACCCACCGGTTGCCCGGGATGACGGTTCGCCAGTTGTATAAATGCTCGACCCAAATAATGTGAGTTATTCGCAGCATCTCGAAGGTCACGCTCGTGAAGATAATCTTTAACTGAAGCGACAAGCTGTCCGGCACGGTGTTCGATAGTGTGGTTTGCCAACACCTGCGCCCTGCCCGCGTCAGCGATAAAATCACGCTGCTGATTATCGCGCAGGAGCGCGTGCAGCCGCTCTATCACGTTCTCCGGCTCGAATGCGACCAGATGTTCCCAGTCATTAAAGAACTGTTTCCAGCTACCGTCGCTGCTCTCGGTCAGGAGACAGGTCCCGCATGCCATAATCTCGAAGGCACGTAAATTCAGCCCGGGGAACAGGTTCTCGTTCAAAACAATCCGGGATTGATTGTAAATTTTCGCAACCTCTCCCGGAGGGATCGCGCGGGTTCCACTGCCGTCGAAGACCTGCAGCCGAAAATGGCGGCTCAACTCCTTCAGCAGCCAGGTACGCTTCGGGCGTACCCGTTCGTTGAGCGAACCGACGAAGGATACGTCATAAAGCTTTTCTAAATTCAGACGGTGATAGATATTCTGATCCGCCGCGAGTGGCAACCAGTGGACGCGGTCGGCCTGGTGAGGGTATTTCGCTCTAAAATCCCTTACGGATAAATTCTGATCAAAGAAGGTCAGGTCGAAGGCGCGGGCAATATAAAACTGCCAGAAAGCGTTCATGGGCGAATCCACCCCGTAGAACACCTTCGGGATTTCGACGGCGTCCAATCCGAGAAAGGCTGGACGTAAATTGATGGAATCGGTCAGAAGCATGAAATCGGGTACAAAGGGACATCGATCCAGAATATCTCCGACATGGACCGGTTCCAGCCCCACCTTATAATTCGCAGTTTCAGCAGGACCGGCGAGGAAGACATCGTGCCCCAGCTTTCGCAGGCTATCCGAAAAATAGGAGTCGTTTAGAAGAAGTATTCGCATGAGCGCGTTTACACAAAAACCTGATCATCAAGTGAAGCTCTCAGGAGCTCCCTCCGTCGGTTCAGAAAATCAATGGAAGCGAGTTTCGTCTCCTCGATATAGGCATTCGGCACGGTTCCTATCACAGGTAAATTACCGAGAGCGTGGAGCCAGGATTTGATCGGGGTATCGATAGATGCACCGGCTCGTGATGTAACTGCGGAAGCAAGTCCGGAATTATCGTCATTTTCATGCTGAGTTCGAACGGCTTCGAACACACCTCGAGCAAAAAATGAAAAGAGGGTAACGTCTTCTGAATCCGCTGCACCGGTCAGGGATTCATATTGCTGACCAGCATCCGTCCGGCAGGATCTAAAGAGACGAAACTCCCCGGGCGCTGTCACATTTGATTGGGAAGATTCCTGAATCCCCCAACCGATCAGGTCCGACATCCTGTGTGAGGTTTTCAGATCCTGCAGACAACGGTAGCCGCACTCGAGAGCCGTGGGGTGGTCGCAGGGGTATCGGTCGCAAACGGGTGCGAGGACGAGGTGGCCATCTCCGGGAGGTCCCGTCTCGAACAAACCCGCCTCCCCGAAGTATATCCCCAGAACTCGGGTTCCCACCGCCGCGGCCCAATGCAGGGGGCCGGTATCCACGCCGATCACGAGATCAACGTCGGAGAACACTCCCAAAAGCGCTTCCGGTGAACAGCGTCCCACCAGATTGAGAACTTTCCGGGCATTGGAACCGGCAGCCTGGAGAAAACGATCAGCCAGGTTCTCCTCGCCGCCGCCGCCGACCAGGACACAACCCGGCCGCACCTCTGCGGGGATGGCTTTCCACCAGGCGGCCATATCTTCCGGATCGAGGCGGCGATACCTGCCACCCGAACCGACAATAAACGCTACAAGGGGTTGTCCGTCGCGTTCTCGAAACCCGGTCAACGCGGTTTTGGCGAATCTCCTGCCCGCTTCCGAGACCTGGAGCGGCGGCCAGTCAAGGCGATTCTCGCCCGGAGGAGCCAGCGCTGACCAAAGATCGGACAGGTGGATACGGTTCCATGAGCGTCGTCTCACGATGCTTCTTAAGTACGAGCGTACCATCATGAGCGGGTGATCCAGCCAGTCGTGAGGATTTCGAGCCACAATCGAATCTGCAAGTCTATCGCACATCGGATGGTCGTTCATGGGAATGCAGCACTCAGCATCGATCGATAAAAGGCCGTTTAATTCCAACTGCAGGTCGGTGAGGGTGGCTTTTAAATCCAGGCGATCGCTCACGCCGGATTGTCTCCAGCGGCGCGTATCGAGCGTCAAAACCTCATCAACTCCGGGCAACAGTGCCGCCCAGTCCCGAACATCTTGATCGCATACGAGGGTTACCGAACCTGCCTGGCAGCGGTTTGCGATCAGAGGCAGGCTCTGCACCAGATCCCCCATGCGGGCGAGCTGACAAATCACCAGTCCACGGGAAGCGGAATTTCTATCTACCACCTCAGTCGGCAATTTCAGGTCTTTCCATCTTGTGAGTGTCCCACAGACAAAGATGAAATTTTAAATATATTATAACTAACTACTTAAATTACATAAAATTCACAAGCGACGGCTGGATAATCATCGACCCCACGTTCAAGGCAGCCTGGTAGGCATTCTGTTCGAGGGTCATCTCGGTCATCAGAGTAACCAGGTCTGCGTCTTCCACGTTGGAGAGCTGCCCGGTAAGATTCGTTTCATTGGTCAGGAGCCTGAGTTGCATATCCGTTAACCGGGTGACTCTGGATCCAGCCAGGGAGGTGAAATCAGAGGCATTACCCATCACGGCATCTATTTGCGTGATCGTAGCCCCAACCAGGTCAACATCACCGGTTTGGAGAGCGTCACGCAGGTTAATGAGCACCTGGAACACATCTTCAGCGCCGCCGGTCCCGTTGGGTAAAAAGAGGTCCACGCCCCCGATATTGATCTGCATCTGTTCGTAGGTGTCGATCTGGCGCGTTACGGCGCCGCTCGTGCCGTCGGGGTTGGCGGTCACGCTGGTGATCCAATCCGTGGCGGGATCACGCATGGCGTTGAAAGCCGCCTCATCTGTATTAGTCCCTCCGAAGAGAAACTTGCCAGAATAGTCCGCATTTGCCAGCGAGAGGATGTTCTCCAGGTAGCTGTTGACTTCGTCGGCGAGCGCCATCATGCCTTCAGGTGTGGTAGCTTGATTGCTGCCTTCCACCGCATCGGCTCGCGCCTGAGTCAGGATCTCGTTCAATTGCTGCAGTGTGCTCTCTGTGGCGGTCAGCCAGCCGATGGCGCTGTCGACATTCTCCTGAAACTGTGTATTCTGGCGCAGATGGTTGCGCAGTTCGAGAATCAGCCCTGCCGCACCTGGATCGTCGGAGGCATAATTCACGCTCTTGCCGGTGGTGAGTTGATTTTGCAGGTCACTCAGCGTCCTCATCCGCTCGTTCAAAGTCCGGATCAGATCGTTGACCATCTGACTGTTCGTGACTCTCTGCATTCTATCTCCCTTTTTGAAAACTTACCGTCTGATTAGTTAAACGCGACCAGTGTAATTATGAGTGATCGGACATTTACCCGGCGAGCCTGTGCACCATTCCCTGCAATTCGTCGATTCGAAACGGTTTCATCAGCAGGAAATCAATCATTTTTTCCCGCAGCAACAGGCGAACTTCATCGCTTGGATACGACGTCATCAGGGCGAGAGGCAGCTTGGGGAATTTCGCACGCACCTTTTTCGCCAGGGAAAGCCCATCCATACCGCTCATTTTCACGTCGGAGATTATTAGATCGACGGGAGTTTCGGTGATGAGATTCAGGGCTGCCTCGCCGCTGCCGACACCCCATACCGTGTATCCCAGACCTGAAACCATCTCAGCAACGATTTCACGCACGCCCTTCTCATCATCAACCACCAGAACGGTTTTGGATCCGTCCGGTATCGTCCTCATCGTTTTCATACTGTTCCTCTTTCTCTTTGCCATATCCATCCTGACCAATTTCATCAACATCCGTAGCTTAGACGCCTACACCAATCAGCACAGTCAGCATTTCGTCGATAGTGGTCATAAATTTGGCCAGGGCACTATAGGCATGCTGGAAACGCACCAGGTTGGCCATCTCCTCATCGAGGGAAACGCCCTCCGCCGATGCTTTCCAATTCTGTAGTTGCGCCATGGAAGCTTCACTCTCGTACAACTGGTTCTCGGCAGTCTGCTTCAGGGCTCCCACGTCCGCCGCCAGAGCGCCGTAAAATCCCCCCAAAGTGTTCGTCTGTTCGTTCATCACCAGCTCATTCTGGAGGTTGAAGATGGCCAGGGCGATGTCGCCATTACCGACACTTCCGTCCGATGACGCGGCAATCTTAGCAGCATCCTGGGATACCTGCAAGCCCAGCGCGATATTCGCGGCGCCGGTGGTGCCGGCATCGAAAAAGTCCAATCCGGTAGAACCGTCCAGACCGTAGCCCGTTCTGTGAAGAGCGTTTATCTCAGTGACCAAGGCCACGGCAAATTCATCCAGTCCGTTCGTCAATTCAGGGATGACGTCATCCCTGACCAGCAGCAGTGCGGCCATTTCTCCCGATTGAGGCACAGCTTTAGCCCCATTTCCCGCCCAGACCACATCGTGAAGTTTACCTTCGGACCCTGGTTTGTCCTTCAGGGTGAGTTGCTGAGCGAAATCTTCGTACACCAGGATTTGCCCCCCCAGCCGGACGCTGACGCGCCCGTTCGATTCATCCGTCATGGTGACGTTGATGATCTTTGCCAGTTCATCGACGATCAGGTCGCGCTGGTCCATTAGATCATTAGGGATGTTGCCCTGCATGACCAGATCTCCTATCTGCTCATTCAGAGAAGCAATCTGGCTCGTTTTCTGATTAACCTGGGCCACCATGCCAGAGAGCTGCAAGTCCAGCTCCATCTGCTGGTTTAGCAGATCGTTATTAAGAGTATTGAGGGATTGAGCCAGTTGCTCGCCCTTCTGCTGCAGAGCGATCCGGACCGAGGTGTTTTCAGGTTCGTTGGCCACATCCGACCAGGAGGCCCAGAATTCGTCCAAAATACCGCTGAGTCCATACCCTGATGTCTCCCCCAGGATCGTCTCAACCTGGGAGAGGGCGGTATTCTCGAAGTCAAGAAATCCGTGAGTCTGCTGTTCTTTCAGGACCTGGCGGTCGATGTAGCGGTTGCGCAAGCGGGTGATTTCTCCCACGTCGGATCCCATACCGATCAGCCCGGCAGGGACTTCCAGGGGAGGCTTGAATGTCTGTAGTTTCGCCCGCTGACGCGTATATCCGGGGGTGTTGACGTTGGCGACGTTGTGCTCACTCGTGGTCATCGCCCACTGTTGAGCCATCAGGGATTGTTTCGCCAGATAGACGGCGTCGAAGAGACCGGCCATAGCGTTCTTCCTCTGGTTAGACGGAAAACTCTAAAGGACTTTGTTCACGATGACGTTGGTACCCGCCTGGCGGCTGGAACGCCCGTTGGGATCGTAAACGCTGGAGATATCGGCGGCATCGATCATCCAGCCGACGCTCTGCTGAATGATGTCCAGGCTACGCTTGATCAGCATCCCATTAACCCGGTTGGCACGCCGGATCTTCTCCACCAATTTCGACAGGCTCTGTTTGAGTTTCTTCAGCTCCTCGGATACGTCTCCGAGAGTGATTTCGATCAGGTGTGTCAGCGTGATCTCGTCTTCCTGCAGTCCCTCGACCGCAGCCATCTCCCTGACTTTTTCGATCCGTTTCGTTTCCAGCTCCTTGATCTCATCGATCAGAGCTTCCTGACGTTCGACCGTCCCCTGAAACTGCTCAATCTCGTTCGCCAGAAGGTACTGCTTCTGGAGATTCAGGAGATTCAGGAATGCTTTCAGGACCTGTTCCTCGCGTCGGATTAAAGTGATCAATTCCTCGATGAACTTCCCCATCGTGGCCTCCTTATGATAGGCACTACTTGATATCTTATTCATCTGACCCGGATTGGCCGGGTGTCCTGGCAAGTCCCGGTATCACCTGCTCGCCTGGATCGGGTTCAGGAGCTCCCGCCGGCATATCCTCTCGGGACAGTTGTTGATACAGCACGTCAGCCAGACCGAGACCTCCGGCCTGGGTGAGAGCCTTCGCCAGAGCCTCCCTGGTCATGTCGCCGTACATTTTGGATGCGGCTTCTTCTCCACCCCCCAGAGACCGGTCGATCCGGGCTTCTTTCAGCAGAATGCGGAGAAAGATCTCTTCGAATTGCTGGCAGGCTTCACGAACTTCTGCGGCTTCCTCACGCTTCTGTGCTGTTCCACTGTCCTGCGCCTGGGCTGTCCTGGTATCTTTAATCGGGCTGACCACCCGGACTGTAGTATCGTCAACTGGCGTCGCCAAGAGTCACCTTTCCTGTTAAAGAATCACGAGCTCAGCCTGCAGGGCGCCAGCTTCTTTGAGAGCCTGAAAGATCGCGATCAAATCGGTGGGCGACACTCCCAGACTGTTCAGAGCCGCGGAGATCTCCCCGACTGTCGTCCCTTCCGGCACGGCGACCATCGGGGTTTGAGATTCATTAATGGAGATCTGGTCCAGAGGCCGCACCACTGTGCTGCCCGAAGCAAACGGACCCGGCTGCGAAATAACCGGCGCGGATTTTATGGCAATAGAGATCGAACCGTGGGTGATGGCGGCCGGTCTCAGCTTCACGTTTTCACCGACGACCAGCGTCCCAGTCCTTTCATTGATAACGACCTTGGCGGAGGTATCCACGTCGAGTAGCAGCCCTTCCGCCCGGGCGATAAATTCAACGCGGCGACCGTTGTCGTATTCAGAAGGGGGCGTTACCTCGATACTGGAGGCATCCAGCGCCCTGGCGGCTTCCGCACCGAATTCTCCGTTCAACGCTTCCGCCACGCGCTGGGCGGTGGTAAAGTCGGGTTGATTGAGGTTGAATCGCAGCGTACCGGTTTCGAAAGTCAGCGAGTCTGCGCTACGCATGGCAATACCGCCATTAGGCACCCGGCCAACCATAGTGTAGTTCTTGCGCATGGCCACGCGCCCGGCCTGGATATTGAATCCGCCGACCGAAACGGCGCCCTGGGCATTCGCCCAGACGTCGCCGGAGAGGTCCGAAAGTGGCGTGGGTAACAGTGTCCCGCCGGCGAGGCTGGTGGCATCTCCGATAGAGCTGACCTGTACGTCGAACCTGGATCCGGGCCGGATAAAGGGATGAATTTCAGCCGTAACCATGACCGCAGCTACATTGCGGGGTCGCACGTCGTTCGGATCGATGGTGATGCCGAATCGGTCCAACATATTGGCCAGAGACTGATCCGTGTAGGGGGTTCTGTAGCGATCGCCGGTTCCGTTCAGGCCGATGACCAGACCGTACCCCACCACGGACTGAACTCCCGATCCCTCGAGTTGGGCGACGTCCTTCAGACGAGCGAGCCCGGAAGCCGATTCCAGAACGAGAGAAACCGCAAAGACTGCGCACGCCGTGATTTTGATTAGGTTCCGCATATTTAATCGTATCCCGATAAATTGCTTAAGTTAGAAAATCCAGTTAATGATCCGGGTGAAAAATCCGGGCTTCTGGGCTGAATTCACGTCGCCATCGCCGGTGTAGGTGATCTCGGCATCGGCGATGCGGAACGAGTACACCTCATTCTGTCCCGAAATGTCCTCAGGCCTCACCACTCCCCTGAGTTTGGACGTCTGCTGCTCGCCGTTAACCGTTATTTTCCGTTCGCCCTCGATAACGAGGTTGCCAGTTTCAGTGATCTCGACGATGCGCGCGCTTAAGGTCCCTTCCAGGGTGCCCGACCGTACCGTTCCACCGGTGCCGTCGTAGTCATGTCCCCAGGCTCCGTTGACGCCCATGTTGGTGTCGGAGAGGTCCCCGGATCCCACCGCGGAAAGGCTGAGCTGGTTCTCGTTACTGGTCTCGGTTCCGGCCTCGTGCTCCCCCATGGAGTACTCCATAATCAAAATCGTCACTACATCCCCGACCTGATAGGCTCGCCGATCAGAGAAAAGAGAACGGCTAATGTTATCGGAGAATTTCTTCCCACCCGCCTGGGCGGCAACCGCGATGACGAGTAAAGCCATTATGGCCGAAACGGATCGGCGACAGGCATTATTTTTATTCATGATCTGTCTCAATTTTTACTCCATGCTTTCCATATTATTAAAGAAGGCCGCAGTTTGTACACCACAGAAATTCTTGATGATGCCCACTAATATATCGCCACCTGCGCAGGACCCAATACCACTGCACGCATCCTCTTGCCGTTGTTTCGGAGCCGCACCCAGATCTCGTCTCCGGCAGATCCCGATTGCAGCGCTTCCGCTGTCGCCCTGATGGCGAAATTGTCTGCTTTCACCACCACCTCCACCCCATCACCCTTACGAACTTCGGGCGGCAGGGACCCAGCGAACCGGGTTACCGGGCGAGAGTAACCGGGAAGCCTCCAATCCTTCAAGACTTTCGGCATCCATCACCAAACCCGGCAGTCGCTCCGATTTCAGGTCGGTCATCCGGCTCTCGATATCACCAGCTTTGATGGCTTCTCCACGTTTGACCATCTTCACGGGGAAGGCGAGCATGGCAGTCGCTGTCACCTTCACTTTCAGGTGCTGCCGGTTGACCCGACATCTGCCATCCCGGCGGATGAGTGTGATGACCTGTTCGCCGGGATAAATCGCATCCAGATCGTGGATGCTGAATCGAACTGGGGGCGATTCAGCTCCCTGGAGCATCGAATGGGTGCCGTCGAGCTTAACGGAAACGGTCAGAGAATCGCCGGCCAGATGATTGAGTCTATTCTGGAGTGCGGGTAGTATGAGAGCTGCATCGCAAGACTCCTCGCCGGTAGCGACGTACACCGCCGGCGCTCCGATGAAATACAGAGTTATCCCTTCCGGTATACGGCTTGCGATTTCGATCGGGGTGATAGCCATCACCGACCCTCCATGGTCAGAAACCGCTATGGAGGTCGACGCCAGACGATTTACAGCGTCATCCAGTCCTTCCAGGTCAGCCAGGTCACCCAGACAAACCGACTCACCTGAAACCAAGACGAGATCGAACAGCCTGACCGTCACATCGCCACACTCGGCCTCGATCGCGAAGAGTAACAACACCAGTGCAACGCACCAAACAAACTTTTGTAGTGAGATCTTCATACCGGAGCTATCGCTTCAGATTCACCGCCTGATTCAGCATTTCGCTGGCCGTGCGGATGCTCTTGCTGTTCACCTCGTAGGCTCTCTGCGTGGTAATCATCTCCACCATCTCCTTCACGACCGATACGTTCGATGATTCCAGATACCCCTGTTCGATCATGCCGAAGCCTTCCAGGCCCGCTTCGCCGCGGAGCGGAGGTCCGGATGCAATAGTTTCCACGTAAAGGTTCTGACCCAGGCTGGTCAATCCGGCCGGATTGATGAAGCGGGCCAGCTCGATCTGGCCAACCTCTTCCGGCAGCGTCTGACCGGCAACGTAAGCCATAATGATGCCGTCATTACTCACGGCGATCTGCTGGGTATCCGGTGGGATGTCGATATCGGGTTCGAGAAAATAGCCATCGGCCGTGACCAGGGTACCGTCCGGATTGATCTTCATCTGACCGTCGCGGGTATAAGCGATTTGACCGTCAGGCATCTGCACCTGAAAGAATCCATTACCGTTGATGGCCAGGTCCAGCGGGTTGGCGGTTTCAACCAGCGTGCCTTGCGCGAAACTGCGGGTATTGGCCACCGGCCGCACCCCATGCCCGATCGCCAGTTCGACCGGTTCGACGACGTTCGACCGCAGTGAACCTCCCGCCGGCCGGAGAATCTGGTACATCAAATCCTGAAATTGCACCTCCGACTTCTTGAAGCCGGTTGTATTCACATTGGCCAGGTTATTGGCGATATTGTCCAGTTTCAATTGTTGCGCAAACATCCCGGACGCCGCCGATTTCAGCGCTCTTATCATTGTCTATCTCCTTGAGTTACTTAACTCTACCTACGTCGTTCACCGCCTTGCCCAAGGTGCCATCCTGGGTCTGGATAGCTTTGGCGGAGGCCTCATAGAGCCGGTTGAGCTCGATCATCTCCACCATTTCGTTCACCACGTTGACGGTGGATTCTTCGAGGTAACCGATCCGCAGTGAGGGCTCTTCGATCTGTACCGGCTCCTGATCTGTGACCAGCAATCCGTGCCCGGTCCGTTCCAATCTTTGCGGCTGTTCGAAGGTGACGACCATAAGGCGGTCGAGAATATGATCCTGCGCTGAATCCGCGCCGGTCAAAATCAAATCGCCCAGTGCCGAAAGGTGCAGGCTTCCTTCGGGAATCTGCAAGGATCCTCCAGCCGTTAAGACTCTCTGGCCGGACAGAGTTACCAGTTCACCCTGGTTGTTCAGTTCGAAGCGGCCGTCGCGAGTGTAAGCCAGGCCATTTCCGGTATCCACCGCAAAGAAACCGTCACCGACGATGGCCGCATGCAGCGGGTTATCGGTCTGGCGCAACGTCCCCTGTCGGTTGTTTGCATTTCCGCCTCGCTCGGCTTCGACATAACTCTCCCCGGCCGTGACGGGATAGTCGGGAAAACTGGATCGACTCAGGGCGTTTTTGAAGGTGATTCTCTCATCCTTGAATCCGACAGTGGATGCGTTGGCGAGGTTGTTCGCCACCACTTCCAGATGGCGTTGTCCTGCCAGCATCCCATGGGCCGAATGGTAGATTCCTTTGATCATCGCTCTGGCTTTCCTTTAAGATACATTTCAATTTTAGGCAAGGAGTGTGCCACAGGTCTTAATAGCTGATAAACAATACTATAGGTATGATTTGACGGAGAAATGAAGGGGTAAGGGATGCCCAGCAGGATGCGAAAGGGGTATTTTTTACCGATTCAGGCGGGTTAAAACGTACCTGAATCTTGGGAGAATCAGCTCCGTTTGGAAGGTGGTAGTCTGCGGGTCTGTAAGAAGGCGTTGATGGGCAGGGAGAGCAGCTCCCAGATGAGGTTCAAGCCGAAGAGGGGCCAGGTGATGGGGGAAGAGTGTTTTTTGACCAGCCGGAAGAGGCTGCGGTAGCGCTGTTTCCATTTGGCGGGATGGTAGGCGCCGCCACTGGATCGGGAGACTTTGTGATAAATCCGTGCTGCCGGTTCGTAGATCAACCGGAAACCGGCGTTTACCGCGCGCCGGCAGTAGTCCGCATCTTCGCTGTAGAGGTAGAATCCCTCATCCAGTAGACCGACGGTTTCCAGGACATCACGCCGGATCAGGAGAGCACAGCCGGTGAGAAAGCTGACATGGCATCTTTTATCAAAACGGCCATCGTCGATCTGACGCAGACCGAAGTGGCGGACGTATCCCCATACTGGCTTGAATACGCCTCCGGCGAACCAGATCACGTCCGGGCGGTCATGATAGAGAATCTTAGGGCCCACCAGACCCGTGTTTTCTTCCTCCTGCGCCGCACCGATCAGATGGTCCAGGAGATCCGGTTCGACGACCGTGTCGTTATTTAGCAGCAGGCAGTACTCATCGTTTTGATCCAACACCTCCCGTATCCCGAGATTGTTGCCGCCCGCATAACGCAGATTCTCCAGAGATTCAATCAGTTTAACCTTCGGGTAAGCGGAGCGAACGGCCTGCACTGACCCGTCCGAGGAACCGTTGTCCACCAGGATGGCCCGCCAATTGGGATAGGTCATCTTTGTCAGAGAGCGCAAACATTCCAGAGTGTCGTCTCGACGGTTCCAGTTGACCACGATGACTGCGACGGAGGGTGATTGATTTTCCACTTTTATCGCCTGAAATATATCTTCGCTCTGGCTCAATCCCGATCCCAACCGTCCGGCGGCCAGAAGGCGTTCTCGATGTGATCTATGATCCGGCGCCCCTGCTGCAACTTGACTGTGATGACGTCGAACCGACAACTTTCGTATGCCGGTGGATTTGCAGCCAGGAAAGCCTGAGCGCATTGTGCCAGCTTGATTTGTTTCTTGTAACCGACGCGGATTTCCGGGTGCGATTCGCCGGGGTAATGGCTGCTTTTCACTTCGCAGAACGCGAGGACGCCATCCTTTATGGCGATCAGATCGATCTCGGCGAAACGCTGGCGGTAGTTACGCTCGAGGATCGCATACCCTCTCTCCAGAAGGAAATCCGCGGCCAAATCTTCACCCTCGTCCCCCACCATTTTGGTAGATTCAGGCATTAATGTTTTACTTTAAATGTACGCCTGTGAATATCGCAATAACCGTGTATTTTAATCGACTCACGGTGCGTCTTTGAGGGATATCCCTTGTGCCGGTCGAATCCGTATTGCGGCCAGATGCTATGATAGTCCAGCATGATCTGATCGCGCCGGACTTTGGCGATTATCGAAGCTGCAGCGATGGAAAAAGAGCGGCGGTCCCCCTTGATGATGGCCTCCTGCGAGACGATGCAATTCGGCAGCGCCATGCGCCCGTCAATGAGCAGGTAATCGGGTGAAAAAACCAGGTCGTCGATGGCCCGCTGCATGGCCAGCAGGCTGGCCTGCAGGATGTTCATCCGGTCGATCTCCCGGGGCGAAGCCTGACCGATACCGACGTCTGTGGCGCGTTCCATGATCAGATCATAAAGCATTGACCTTCGCTTCGGAGTGAGTAGTTTGCTGTCGTTTACGTCCGGTATGAAGACTTCGTCAGGAAAGATGACAGCCGCCGCCACGACGGGCCCGGCCAGAGGTCCCCTCCCCGCTTCATCCACTCCCGCGATCCGGCCGATGCCCGATGACCATAACTCTCGTTCGCGCTGGAATAGAGCGTTGATTCGATCCCTTTCAATTTGCGTTTCATTCAGCGCCATGAAACCTCCCTGATGGAGGTTCCGTCGGAGGCAAAAACGCCCGCATATTCCGTATCCGTGCGGTGGACGTCAACACCGATCTGATGGAGATCTCGGAGTACTCTGGGGGTAGGGTGGCCATAAGGATTCCGCCGGCCGCAACTGATCACGGCGACGTCTGGACTGACCACTTCCAGGAAAGTCCGGCCCGATGAATACTTGCTGCCGTGATGAGCCACTTTCAATAGCTCTGATTGAAGTATTTCCCCCCCGGCGAGGAGGAACTTCTCTTCCCGAGTATTGATATCCCCCGTAAAAAGAAGATCGCTCTCAGCGTAACGGATTTTCAACACAATCGAGCAGCGGTTATCGTCCGCTTGATAACTCCGGGGCGGCCACAGTACTAGAGCCAATGCACCGTGTATCCCGGCGATCGTATCTCCGAAGCACAACGTCCTGATGAGGATGTTTTTCGTCTCTGCCAATTCAAGCACCGCTTTACCCATTACTGTCTCTGGAAACTTCATCCCAACGAGGATACGGTCGACTCTCAAGGCTTCCAATAGTTCAAGTGCGCCACCGGCATGGTCGACGTCGAAATGGGAGATGAGCAGATTATGGATGCGGTCGATACCGCGCCGTCGAAACGATGGAATCAATTCGAACCGAGCGGCTTCGGCGCTCCCGCAATCGATCAGGAGGTTCTGCCCTCCGGGAAAGCGCAACAGTGTCGCATCTCCTTGTCCGACGTCCAGAAATTCGATTCTTAACTGCCCGTTAGATTGGGCTAAGGGAAGCAGGAGCAGGAGGGCCAATCCAGACACCACACACATGGCACGACGCTTCCAGCTCTTTGAGAAAAATATCCCGAGCAAAATCCC
>JALGZU010000364.1 GCA_025774735.1 candidate division LCP-89 bacterium
CTGGCACAGGCCGAAGAGGAGGAGGCAACGAAACCTCGGGGCCCGGACCGTGGCGGGTTCACGCTCCTGCTGACGATGGGCTGGGGATTGCAGAACAATGAGATGGTTGACGAGTCGACAACGGGCCTGGGGGGATTGAATCTTGGGATCGGGGGATTCGTGACGCCCGATCTTGCGGTCATGTTCAGGATTTCCGGTACCAATGTCCGCTTCAATGATGCCGGACCATCGGATACCGATTTAGACGTTGTTTCCGGTATGGGTGGAGTGAGCGTTCAGTACTGGGCCGCTGACTTCTTGAACTTCGAGGGTGGCGCGGGATTCGGGTTCGCGAACTCCGATCCCGGGACGGATGAACGAGGTTTCGGGCTGATTTTCGGAGTGGGTTTCTCCTTTTTCCACAGAGGTAAAAACAGCCTGCAGGTGGGAATCGAGTACGCGCCGGTGTTTCTGGACGACCAGGTGACCGTTCTCAATTTGAATATCGCCTTCGGCTGGCAGCTGCTCTAGTCGGCCCCGCGTGGACACTGGCATCACAAGCGGACCGTTTATCAGTGACATAGACCGCAGCCTCATCCGGTACTTCCAAGCCGAGTTTGACCGCATTGTTCGGCCATGCTAAAATAACCGTCTAATGATCGGTAAAACCGTATCCCATTACAAGATCCTCGAGATGCTTGGGGCTGGCGGCATGGGGGTTGTGTACAAGGCCGAGGATACGAAGCTCAGGCGCTCTGTTGCCCTCAAATTCCTTCCACTCGAACTCATCCAAGGCACGAAAGATAAGCAGAGATTTGTCCAGGAGGCCCAAGCGGCGTCGGCAATGGACCATTCCAACATCTGCACGATTCACGAGATCGACGAAACGGAAGAGGGCCAGTTGTTCATCGCAATGGCCTACTACGAGGGAAAGACCTTAAAGAACAGAATCGAGGAAGGTCCTCTCGAGCTGAAAGAGATCCTTGATATCGCCGTGCAGGGAGCCCAGGGATTGGCCAAGGCTCATGCGCAGGGAATTATTCACAGAGATGTGAAGCCGGCAAACATATTGTTAACGGATGATGGTCAAGTAAAGATCGTAGATTTTGGACTGGCAAAGTTGTCCGGGCGGATGAGGCTGACCAGTACAGGCAAGACCGTAGGCACGGTCGCCTACATGTCTCCGGAGCAGGGACGTGGAGCGGAAATCGGACCGGCGACGGATATCTGGGCGCTCGGTGTCATTCTGTACGAGATGGTGGCGGGCAAACTCCCATTCGAACGGGATTATCAGGCGGCGGTGATGTATTCAATTCTGAATGAAGAACCGGAGCCCCTCTCGAGCCTTTGTTCCGGGATTCCGATTGAGTTGGAAAGCATTGTCAACAAGGCGATGTCCAAAAACCTCGAAGATCGATACACGGCCATGACTGAGCTGCTCGAAGATCTGACCAATCTGAAGCGTCAAATGGACATCGAAGAGTACTCGGCGCCCCAGGCCTGGAAATTCGACACCGGCAAGAGGAAGTTGATCCCGATAAGCGCAGCGATCATGGCTGTTGCCGCGGTTATTGTCGTCGTACTGCAGCTGTTACCGAACGGAGAGAAGACAAGTCATATGCTGGCAGGTCAGCCGAGGCAGGTGACGAGCGGCGATGCCTGGGAGAGCGAACCGTCATTGTCTCCCGATGGTGGGCGCATTGCTTATGCTTCGGATGTTTCGGGAAACCGGGACATCTACATCATCGATGCCGGGGGCGGCAACCCGCTGCAGCTGACGAAAGACCCGTCTGCAGATTGCTACCCAGCGTGGTTTCCGGATGGAAGCTCACTCGCCTTCGAATCCGACCGGGGAGGCGAAACGAGCATATGGAAGATCGGCCAGTTGGGAGGAGGCGCAACGCTCTTGATGCGAAACGCTACGGATCCCGCCATTTCGCCAAACGGAGAGAAAATCGCCTTCTCGAAGCCCATAGAAGGGACCGATCTCCGTATCGGAGTGGCTCCCCTGGACGACCCCGCCAATATCACCATGCTGACCGGAGATGATGACGGAGTTTGGAGTCATCGCCATCCGGCGTGGTCGCCCGACGGGCAGACGATCTGTTACGCGGCACAGCACAACTTGTGGTTGATCCCGATCTCCGGAAGCCGAGCGACGCGATTGACCACAGAGGGCAAGAGGGATTCCAACCCGGTATGGTCCAACGACGGGAACCATGTGTACTTCTCTTCCTATCGGGACGGGACCCTGGCCCTGTGGCGTGTCACCGTCGACGGCGGAGCCCTGGAGCGTCTTACCATGGGGACGGGTCACGAGAACAATCCCAGCGTCAGCCGGGACGGGGCCCGACTCGTGTATGCTACGCAGGCAACACAGCGCAGCCTGTTCATCAAGGATCTCGACTCGGAGAAAGAAACTAAATTGGAGGGGCTTCGGGACGATTGTATGGCGGCGGTTGCACCGGACAGGAGCATGATCGTGTATGCTTCCGACCGTGTGGGGCCGGAAAACGACCTTTGGATGCAGCCAATCGAGAGCGGGGTTCCTGTTGGGCAGCCGCAGCGCTTGACGGACCACGCCGGCAACGCGTCCCACCCTATAATCTCGCCCGACGGTAAATGGATCGCTTATTACCGCATCATCGAAGAGCAGCGTGATATCTGGACGGTTCCAACTTCGGGCGGCCAGCCCGCCAGGTTTACCGATCATCCGGCTGCGGACATTCACCCGGCATGGTCGCCGGATGGATCGAACATCGCCTTCATAACCGAACGAGAGGGTCGATCCCAAATCTGGGTCGCGCCTTTTGAGGAGGGAGAAAGAACCGCTCAACCCAGGCAACTTGCACTGGGGGATGTCAGCGCCTACGCCCCGTCCTGGTCCCCTGATGGAAAACTCATCGCTTTTATCGGCATGAAAGAAAGTTTGAAAGAGGTATGGGTGGTGCCCGCGGACGGCGGCACACCCGCGAGGCAGCTCACATTCGGGGGAAACGCAAAGCGCGTCAGATGGGATTCTTCCACCGGCGCGATACTGGCCAGCGGATCCTGGGGAAACGACTCATTCACCCTTCGCAGAATCTCCCCCGAAGACGGCAGCTACGTGTCAACCGAGCCCATAGTCACTTTCGGCTCCAAGATGGCTGCCGCCACATTTTTTGATGTCTCTGAAGATGGCCGGTTACTGGTTTTTTGCCGTGAGGAAACCAGAGCCAACGTTTGGATGCTCACGGCAGATAGCGGTACCTACTAAACTCTTACCAAGGAGGCATAAAATGCCTGCAAGTAACGTTGATCAATTGAAGGCGCGATTCGTTAAATTGCAGACGGAGATCTACGCGCCCCTCTCGGCGCTGAGTGGGCTCAAACGCAGCACGTCTATTCTTGGGTATTGCCCGGATT
>JALGZU010000365.1 GCA_025774735.1 candidate division LCP-89 bacterium
CGGTATGGAGCAATCTCATTCAACCAGTGCTCGGTCTTCGCCGCCAGCGTTTCAGTGTTGATGTAAGTGGGTCGGGGCATCTTTAAGTCTGAAATCAGTACAAGAGGACAACCAAGCGTCGCGGACCATGAGCGCCGCGCACCAGCACCTTTTCGATGTCCGCGGTCAGCGAAGGGCCGGTTACCCAGGTCATGGGCGTCGCTCCCGGATCGATATTGTCGGCGCGCATTCCCGCCAGCAAACTCGCTTTGTCCGGATAGACACGGTCCCGCCGCAGCATAGCCACGTGAACCGGGGGCAGCAGGGCGGCCAGGCGGCCCCGTTCGAACGAATGGAACAGCACGATGGTCCCGGTATCGGCGATGCCGGCCTGCGCGGTGGTGATCCCCACGGCAGCTCCGGCGGCTTCTTCCAGGGAAACCTCTTCCCGCCTCAGCACCTTACAGCCGGCCTCTTCGACCAGCCGGGGGACGGCCTGGCGTTCCAGCTCCAGATCGGCGGGCATTAGCACCCCGCTGCCGCGGTCTTCGCACAGCAGGCTGCGCAAGACGCTCAAAGCCGCCTCGTCGTTCGCCAGGATGTGAGCTTCCCCGCCGGTCAAGTGCAGCATCTCAACGAAACACTGCAGCGTCACTTCGTTTCCCCGGTCATCGATTCGGACAATCGTCTCGTCGCCGGAGTCGTTTAACTCCGCATCAGGGGCCGCTACGCCCGCAACCGCACTCCGGATACTCTGGAGGACTTCGTTCTTACTGCCTGTGGACACGGTCTGCCGTCACTCTTCTTGTTGTGGAAAGTCTATTTTGAAAAGGTCTTCGAACGGTTTGGCGGCTGGCTCCGGGCCGGAACGCTCCCTGCCCCAGACGGGCAGGCGTGGAGACCACCACCCGCTAATGAAATTGTGATAGATTAAGCGCGGCCATTTAGCCAGGCTGCGATAGAGACCGGGCCGATCTGCGATCTGCGTCCAGGTGCTCATCGCCGACTTCTCGGCCGTCCAGGCACTCTTCCTGGAATTGATCCGCTCCCGCAGGGTTAGCATCATCTGATGAAGGTCGATTTTCACGGGACAGGTTTCACTGCATTGCCCACACAGACTGCTGGCGAAGGGATGATCCCCCGCACGGTCGTACCCCAGGAATACCGGCGCCAGCACCGCCCCGATGGGACCGGGGTACACCCAGCCGTACGCGTGTCCCCCGGTGCGCCGATAGACCGGACAGGCATTCAGGCAGGCCCCGCAGCGGATGCAGCGCAGCACATTCCGAAGTTCCGGATCCGCCAACGCCCTGGTCCGCCCGTTGTCCAGTATGACCAGGTGTAGCGCCCGGGGGCCGTCGTGCTCGTTCTGAGCACTGGGACGGTTGAAGAACAACACCGATCCCGTAATCCTCTGACCCGTCGCCGAGCGCGGCAGCACTTCCAACAACGGCATCAAATCATCCCAGGTCGGCACCACCTTCTCGATGCCCATCACCACGATCTGTACTTTGGGGACAGCGCTGACCAGGCGGCCGTTGCCCTCGTTTTCCACCATAATCGGCGTGCCCGTCTCGGCCACCGCGAAGTTCGCTCCGGTGATGCCGATATCGGCTTCCAGGAACTTCCGGCGCAGCACCTTCCGGGCCACCGAAATCAATTCCACGGGATCATCGGTATATTCCACCCCCAGCTTCTCAGCGAAGAGCTTGCCGATGTCCACCCGGGAAAGGTGCAGGGCCGGAGCGGTGATATGCGAGGGTATCTGACCGGCAATCTGTACTATATATTCGCCTAGATCAGTCTCCACAACCTCGAAGCCCTGCTTTTCCAGAGAGCCGGTCAGACCGATCTCCTCGGTGGTCATCGACTTGGACTTGGCGATGACGGGAAGCGTGACCCCTTTGGCGGGGATGCTGACCCGGCAGATGTCGCCGATAATGCGGTTGGCTTCCGCTCCATCCCGGGCCCAGTGCACCTGTCCGCCCTTGGCGGCGAGGCGCTCCTCCAGGGTCAACAGGTGGCGATCTAACCCGGCCAGAGAACGATCGCGGATGCGCGCGGCCCGGTCGCGCAGCAGTTCCCAGTTCGGCAACTCCGTTACCGCTTCGTCGCGCTTGGCGAGGGAGTGATCCGTCGCCCGCCGGACGGCTTCACGCAGGTGCGAGTCGCGCAGGGCCGTTCGGATATTCTGCTTCAGTTTTGAGGGGTCAGGATGCATGTAAGATTGTTTAAAAACTATATACTTACCGCTTGACGCCTCGCTCCAGCTTGTTTCTGACTTCGCGCACGGTTGAACCTCGCAGGTTGCGGGCGTATCGATCGATAAACGCTCTGATCTTCTCCGGATGACTTTTGCTGCCCTCCCGCAGCGCCCAGGAAACCGCCTTGGTGATCATCTTCTCCTTGCGGCCGTTGTAGAGTGAAATGATTTTTAGATGACGATCCATGTCACCGAAGCCCTTCCGCATCGGCAGCACCAGCGAAACGATCGCCAGCCTCTGTCCCCAGATGCTTTCGTGCTTGATAAAACTCCCCAGATCCTTTGTCGAGATCACTCCGCGCAGAATCATCCGCCCGGTTAACCCGCCCAGCAGGTCGCAGATGGCCCAGTCGGAAATCTCCGGGATCCAGCGGCAGATGTGGTTCAGCATCTCCGGATGCCAGTGCTTCTTGAGTTTCAGCAGCGCTTCGACTCCGATGACGGCGAGTTCGCGCTGGCGGCGCTTGAAGGCTTCGTCGCAGAACTTCAGAGTATCCAGAAAATCATCCTCGCTCTTCAACGCTGCAAAGATCGGCTTTTCAAAATCTCGCAGCGCCGCCGCCCTGACTCCCAGAGTGACCCATTTACCGCCAGATTCAGACGGCTCCTGGGGAGCGAAATAGGCGACGGACTCCCGGTATTCCGCGTCGGCCAGCGGCTCTAACTGTTTCAGAATTTGGTCGGGATTCATCAAATAGTTATTTATAGTCGCAGAAATCGTAATGATATATTGGATACTTATGATGAAATCGTGAACAACCTCTTATTATCATACCCATGAGAAAATCCGGCACCGATAATATAAACCGTTCTTCCCACGTCCTTTTGTGAACCTTCCATTACTAAATCTCTCAGTAATTTTTCTGTCGATTACCCTTTCTGCCCCCCTACGTCATTCCCGCGGAAGCGGGAATGACAAATTTAAAAATTATCCCAGATCAAGCGCCTGCGCCAGAATCCTCAGCGTGTGCAGCGCCCGGATCTGAACGTTGCGGCGGCGCATCAGGCCGCTCAGGTGCATCAGACAGGTGTCATCGACGGCGGTGACGTACTTGGCACCCGTTTCACGGATGGCGGAGAGCTTGTCCAACCCGATAGCGGTGGACAGTTCCGGAAACTTCACCGAAAACGTCCCCCCGTCCCCCCGAAACCGCAGCACTCCTGCGATCCCGTAGGAATCACCAGCTCCAGGCCGTCGATGCTCGACAGCAGCACCCTCGGTTCCTCACCAACGCCCAGCTCCCGCAGGGCATGGCAGGATTCGTGCAGAGCTACCTTCCCCTCGAAACTTCCGTCAATCTCCTCCACGCCGAGTTGGTGGTAGATGAATTGGACTCCTTCAAAGATGCGCTGCCGTAATCCCTCCCAGCGGCGCCTGCCCCGGTCGGACAGGTTCAGGTCGCCGTAACTATTCTTCACCATGCTGACGCACGATCCCGAAGGAGCGACGATCCAATCATAGGGTTCGAACAGGGCGAGGAACCGCTCGGCCAGCGGCACCGCCTGTTCCGGGTAACCGGTATTGTACGCCGGTTGGCCGCAACAGGTCTGGTGGGGAACATAAACCGGATTGAGGCCGAAATGGCGCAGCAGCCGGGCTAAAGCCATGCCGGTATCCGGAAAAATCTGCTCCGTGTAACAGGGGATGAAGAGGGCAACCTTGCTGCCCGGGGAAATCATGTGACCTCGAGGTTGTGAGCGAGCGGAGAATGACACAATGCAAATTAAAAATAAATGCGGGAAAATGTAAACAGAAAAATCGAGAATCTACGTTGGCATCCCGCCCCTGACGAACCCAAAAAAAAGGGGATTCGCCTCCCTGACGGCGAATCCCCGCATCTCTTCTGCAACACTGGAAACGATCCCGCCGGTAACATCAGACGAAGTCCGTCTCCACGGTCTCATCGACCATCGAAATACTCTCAACCGCGACGCCTGCTTGCTTGAACAGGTTAGCGATCTGATCCCGGTCATCCGCCTGCCAGCAGCAGGCAACTCGCCCGGTATCTTTGTTCACGTAAGCCCGCTCCATCTTGAGCGTCGGATCACCAACCGACCGGCTGGTTTTGAGCACCTTCGCTCAATTGTGCTTAACGTCCTCCTCGGGCATGGGAGGCATGAAGATCAAGAACTTTGGCATTTTGACCTCCTCACTTTTGTTGGTGGTGGTTCAGCCTAGGTTCCGGCCAGGTAATCGCTGGCGTACCGGATCTGTTCTTCACTTAACCTGTCGATGCCGAGGCCCATGGTGGCGAGTTTCACACCCGCGATCTCCTGGTCCTGCTCTTCGGGAATATCGTAAACGCCATTCTCCATCTTCTCGCCTTCGCGCACCAGGCGCAGCTGCGAGAGGAACTGGTTGGCGAAGGACATGTCCATCACTTCCGAGGGATGGCCCTCGGCAGCAGCAAGGTTGACCAGCCGCCCCTGCGCCAGCAGGAAAATGCGTCTGCCGTTTTTCAGAGTGTACTCTTCGCAATTAGGACGGACAGTGCGCTTGGAAGTGCTGAGAGATTCCAGATCCTCGATGTTGATCTCGCAGTCGTAGTGTCCCGTATTGCAAACGATGGCGCCGTCCTTCATCTTCTCGAAATGCCGCTTCACGATGATATCCTTCATGCCGGTGGCGGTGATGAAGATATCCCCGACGGATGCGGCTTCATCCATCTGCATGATCCTGTGCCCTTCCAGGGTCGCCTTCAGCGCTTGAGTCGCCTTGACTTCCGTGGCGATAACGCTGGAACCCAATCCGGCGGCCCTCATGGCGCAGCCCCGTCCACAGTGGCCGTACCCGGCAACCACGAACGTCTTGCCCGCCAGGAGCACTGAGGTCGCCCGCAGAATCCCATCAATGGAGGACTGTCCGGTTCCGTAAACGTTGTCGAAATCCCACTTGGTCTCGGCGTCGTTGACGGCGATGATGGGATACTTCAATTCCCCGGCATCCGCCATGGCGCGCAGGCGGTGGACGCCGGTGGTCGTCTCTTCCGTGCCGCCGATGACGCTCTTGATCAGATCTTTGTGCTTGGTGTGGATGGACATGATCAGGTCCGCACCATCGTCGAGTGTCAGGGTGGGTTTGAAATCGAGCGTACGGTCAATACACCAGTAAAATTCCTCGACGTTCATCCCGTGCCAGGCGTAAACCGAGTTCCCTGCCTTGGCCAGAGCGGCAGCAATATCATCCTGAGTGGAAAGCGGGTTGCAGCCCGACCAGGAGAGTTCGGCGCCGGCGGCGCGCAACGCCTCCACCAGAACCGCCGTCTCCTTGGTGACGTGCAGGCAACCGGCGATGCGCTGTCCCTTGAGCGGTTTCGTCTTCTGGTACCTTTCACGCAGGGACATCAACACGGGCATCTTCGATTCAGCCCATTCGATTTTCATGCGGCCGGCTTCGGCCAGTGATATGTCTTTAACTTTGTAGTTCAACTGATTCTCCTTTAATCACCATACGCAGCGGGGAACGGATCTGAACGTATCCGATCCGCCGCAGCTCAGTTATCTGTCTTTTCTGTTCTATCCCTTCTTCAGCAGGTCGATCATGTCCAGCCGTTCCCAGCTGAAATCATAATCTTCCCGGCCGAAGTGACCGTATGCAGCGGTCTTCCTGTAAACCGGTCGGCGCAGTTGCAGCCGGTCGATGATGCCTGCAGGAGTCAGATCGAAATGCTTTCGGATCAACTCGAGGATCCGCTCGTCCGGCTCACTGTTCGTCCCAAACGTATCTACCATGATGGAGACGGGTTCGGCTACGCCGATGGCGTAAGCCAGCTGAATCTCGATGCGGTCAGCCAGACCGGCGGCGACGATGTTCTTGGCCACCCAGCGGGCGGCATAGGCCGCGCTGCGGTCCACCTTGGTGGGATCCTTGCCCGAAAAACAGCCGCCCCCGTGAGCTCCAACGCCGCCGTAAGTGTCCACGATGATCTTGCGGCCCGTCAATCCCGCATCGCCCTGAGGTCCCCCGACGACGAAGCGTCCCGTGGGATTGTTTTCTCGTCGAGCAGATCGGCGGGGATGGTGGGGAGAATGACGTGCTTGATGATGTCCTCCCGGATCTGTTCGTTGGTGACCTCCGGATTGTGCTGCGTGGAGATGACCACGGTCTCGACCTGAACGGGCTTGTAATCGACGTACCGTACCGAAACCTGTGACTTGCCGTCAGGACGCAGGAAATCCACGATGTTCTTCTTGCGGACTTCGGCCAGACGCTGGGTAAGCTTATGCGCCAGGCTGATGGGCAGCGGCATATAATTGGGGCTCTCGTTGGTGGCAAAACCGAACATCATGCCCTGATCGCCCGCACCAGCCCGGTCAACGCCCATGGCGATGTCAGCAGATTGCTGGTCGATAGTGGTGAGCACAGCGCAGGTTTCATAGTCGAACCCGTACGTGGCGTTGGTGTAACCGATTTCCTTGATCGTGTCGCGTGCGATTGTGGGAATATCGACGTAAGTCGTTGTCGTGATCTCCCCCCCAACCAGACAGAGTCCGGTAGTGACGAAGGTTTCACAGGCGACGCGGCCGAAAGGATCCTCAGAGAAAACAGCGTCTAACACCGCATCGCTGATCTGATCCGCTACTTTATCGGGGTGACCTTCCGTCACCGATTCCGACGTGAAGATGAATTCCGACATTCGTTCCTCGTTTTATAATTATGCTTTGTCTATCTTTTCGTATCCGGTCACTCGATTGCAGACTCCGGGCTGTTAGAAACGCAGCCCAAACCGGAAGCCCAATCCGGAAAAATTGAGTTCTTCGTGGACGGGAAAGCCCAGCTCGCTCTCCCCCTTGCTCCGGCTAACGGTGCAGCCGTTGTAAAACAGTTCCCCCAGAATCGACGAGGCGCTCCCCAGCGGGTAGGCCGCCCCGATCATCAATTGCCAGCCGAAGCCCCCGTAGTAGCGGTACTGCTTCTCATCCGTGATGTAGTTCGTCTCCCGGCTGTAGAGAATCTCATAGCCCCCCGCCAAGCCGATATAAGGCTGGACCATCGCATAGGGCAAAACGTGAAAGTCCAGGTGAACCATAATCGGCAGAGCGTACATGGAATAGGCTAGTTCTGTCTGCACAGTAGAAGGGGGACCGCTCTCTACCGTTGATTCTTGGACAAACCGGCGAATGAAAAAATCGACGCCCAAACCAAAATCCACGCGTTCATCCACCTGACGTCCGGTGGTAAA
>JALGZU010000366.1 GCA_025774735.1 candidate division LCP-89 bacterium
AAGAGCTTGTCCACACCGGTGGTTTCGGCATCTATCGCGGACTTGATCAATTCCCACCGCAGATGAAGTCCACGCAAATGGATTGCCAGAAAGACCTCCTCCTTGTTGCGGAAATACTTGTACAGTGAGGATCGACTGAACTTCGTCTTCTTTGCTATTTCTACAAAGGTAGTTCGCTCGTACCCTTTAGAAAACATGATGGCTTCGGCGGCGTCGATAATTTCTTCGATGCGGCTCTGTCGTTCCCGTCTGCGTCTTCCCATTGACATGTCTTTTACTTTACATTGAGTTCATTTTATAACGTAACGTAAAAATAAGTAAAAACTCACTTCCAGTCAAGGAAATTCTTGGCCGCTAGTAACTACTTCATCAACACCATTTTCCCGCTGGCAGTGAAACCACCCGCCTCCAGCCGGTACAGGTACACACCTGATGTCAATTTCGAGCCGTCGAATGCGACTTCATGGATTCCCGCATCCCGCCAGCCCTCGACCAGGGTGGTCACAAGGCGACCTGAAATGTCGTAAACGCTCAGATTGACACGGGTGGCTTCCGGCAAGGCGAACCTGATTGTTGTGACAGGGTTGAACGGATTGGGATAAGCATTGAAAAGGGCAAATTCAGTGGGAGGCTCAACGGCTGGTAAGCTGATCCACTCACCAAAGCTCTCACCCGAGTTGAACCAATCACCTATACGGATTTTATCACCTCCAGTTTCCAGCTTTTCCAGCGGGAATGAATCGGTGTCTATTACCGAGTCGGGGTATATCCCGATGTAAGCACAGTATTGATAGATTCCTGGTGGCGCAAAATCCGGTACGTCCTGAATGCGATCCCTGTCGATGGATGCGTTGCCAGGCAGATCAAGGTTGACCGGCCCCATTACCGCAACTGTGTAAAATCCGTTGGGCTTGAGGACGTCACACCAGACATCACAGTTTACAAGCCAGGGTACCGTGTTCTCGGCCTCGATGTTGTAGTCGAAACTACCACCGGATGCAGGGATGATGATCGGGAGATTGTAAGGGGTTAGGATTATTGTTTGAGGCGGTGGTGGTGGAGGCGGTAGATACGGTGGATAATGGTAGCCCATATCCACGATACCCTCATCGGGAACTTCATCGGTACGCGTTGTGCCGCTTGTAAATGGTGATGCAGGATCACCTGCATCGACACAGGGGCTTTGTTGGGACTGTCCGGCAGCAATCTGGCTCAGGTAATAATCTCCGGCGGGGCCGGGGACGAAGAGTGGATCAGCGTCAATGTTGCCGTTGCCAGGCCAGCCGCCTTCAACCAAACTGTACTCTAAGGTAACTGAACAACCAATATTTACGATGAAAGGATCGCCATTCCCATAAATAATATTATTTCGCCCAAATTGATGGGAATTATTCCAAACCTCTAAAGCAAATGCGCCGTTATTACATATGGTATTGTTCACTAATTCTGGAGAACTTCCGACGAGAGCAGTAATTGCCCCTTGATTGTTATTGCAAACTTGATTGCCAGACATGAGTGGATTCGAAGAATAAGCCATGTCTATGCAACCACCACCAACGAAATTCATTGTATTCCAGTTAATTATATTATTTCTTATAATTGGAGATCCGATTATGCTTAACCCCGAAGCACGCTGACTCACTGCATGATTATATGAGATATCATTATTTTCTATCAGACCATCTTCACACCACCATATAATGCCCGCACCATGATCTGCAACATTATATTGCACGACATTATTGAAAAAATGGTTGTTTGAGCAATTTTCCATGTAAATACCGCCACCAAATTGGCTTAGTGCTCGATTTTCAGCTATCATGCTATATCCAACATTCAACGGTGAATTGACACAATAAATTCCACCTCCGTTATTATCCGGTTCGAGACCGGTGGCATAGCCATTTTTTATGATACAGTACATCAAAATGCTTTCACCGGTGGCATCCATCAACCGTATCCCATGCCAGCCTTCGCTTGTATCTGACGCTGCAAAGAGAATCGAATCGGTTTCAGTTCCCTCAGCCAAGAGCCAGCCGTTGACGATTAGCTTGTAGTGTCCCTGAAAGATCACATCAACGCCTGGCTCTATTACCAGGGAATCGCTACTTTGAACAGTTATCTCACCTTCGATTAAATAAGGCGAACCCACCGCTTCCCAAGTACCAGATACATCTCCCCCTGGAACCGTTGTCTGCGCTGCGACGAACGCGGTTGCCACCATCACCCCCATGAGTATCAAGAATCGTCTGAACATTTTTCACTCCTCCACAAAAAGAAAAAAGCACGCCCTCTCATCCCCCCGGTTGGATGATATCGGCTGTGCTCTTTATAGGCACTCCTACTTGTTTTAAGACCGGTGACGACGTCGCAGAAGCTGCTCGTGGTCTCAGATTTTAGAACAATATACAGAAAATAATTTCGTTTGTCAAGGGATATTTTTGCTTGAAACGAAATTTTTATGATTGCTGGAAGAAAAAAGGCAGGGAAAAATCCCTGCCCTGCGAATACTACTACAAAATGGCGGGGGAAGCACCCCCGCCCTACGAAAATCCTTTATCAGCGGGGGCAAGCCCCCGCACTCCAAAGTCAGTTACTTCTTCTTTTCTTCTTCGTCCTCTTCTTTGACGACGGACACCTGAACAAGGGCGTTCACGTCCTCGTGGAGGTGGACGCGCACCTGGTAGGTACCCAGGAGCCGGATGGGTTCATCCAGGACGATCTTGCGGCGGTCCAGTTCAATGTTCTGCTCAGCCAGGAGTTCGGCGATATCGCTGGACGTCACGGAACCGAACAGGCGGCCCTCTTCGCCCGCTTTGCGCGTGGCTATGACGGTCGCGTTGGAAAGCACGGCAGCCAGATCTTCAGCTCCCTTTTGTTTATGAGCCTGCTTCTTCAACTGGAGCCGCTCTTCTTCCTGCAAAATGTTCATGAATTTTGCAGTAGCAGGATAGACAATGCCCCGGGGGATCAGAAAATTGCGGGCGTAGCCGGCCTTGACGTTTATCGTCGCGCCCATCTTCCCCAGGGATTCGTAATCTTGACGGAGTACTACTTTCATCATAAGACCATATTTCTGGACAGCCGCTGCACCGAACTTAAGGGATTTCGGATGTATCAACCAGACAGCGGAGTACCGGGTTTATCGTTCGCGAGGTTACTGTGGCATCGACTGCACGTAGGGGATTAACGCCAGGTGGCGCGCCCGCTTGATCGCTTTTACCAATTGCTTCTGATGTTTGGTGCAGGTTCCCGAAATGCGCCTGGGAATAATCTTACCGCGTTCCGTGGTGAAGCGGTTGAGGCGCTTTTCGTCTTTATAGTCGATGTGCAGGGTTCCGTTTTCACAGAACCGGCAGATTCGTTTCTTTAATATTGGTGATTCCTTGTTGGAGATTGGCTTTTCGAATTCAGCTTTGGTGAGGTCAGCCTCAGCACTTCCCCGGCTGAAAGACTCAGAACTGCTGTTAGAACTCAGGCTACTTCTGTTCTCATCAAGATTCACGTCTTCAAATTGCTTAGCTTCTTCAAGCTCCCTCGTAGCTAAATCCTCTTTCTTGTTCAGAAATTGAATCCGGCGAGACTTGATTTCAATAATGTTGCGGTTGTAGCCTTCTTCGGTCTTGAAGGATCGGGACTGCAGTTCCCCTTCGACGAGAACGGCCGATCCCTTCTTCAGGTTCTGGTAACAGCTTTCAGCAAGCTTATACCAGGCTACTACACCTATAATGCAGACATCTTCCTTCCACTGTCCGGAGTTGTCCCGGAATTTGCGGTTTGAGGCAATGAGAAAGTTTGCTACCGGCACCCCTCCAGTAGTCGTATGCCGAAAGGTGGGATCTTTGACCAAGTTGCCTGCGATAGTCACATTGTTGATATCCGGCATGCGAAGATCCGCCATAATTTTTTACTCCTTCTCGGCTGGTCCTGTGTCCTCTAACCCCTCCTCTTCCTGGTGCTCTTCAGTATTATCAGCGGGAGATTCAGCGGTCACGTCACCGTCCGGTTTGGTATCCGCATCCACAGCAGGTGTCCGCTCCTTTTCTTCAGCGGGGGATTCGATTGCCGCGTCACCGTTCGGTTTGGCGTCCGCATCCGCAGCAGGTGCCTGCTTCTTTTCTTCAGCGGGGGATTCAACGGTCACGTCACCGTCCGGTTCGGCGTTCGCATCCACAGCAGGTGTCCGCTCCTTTTCTGCAGCGGGAGATTCGATAGCAGCGTCACCGCCCGGTTTGGCGTCCGCATCCGCAGCAGTCGCCCGCTTCTTTTCTTCAGCGGGGGATTCGATAGCCGCGTCACCGTCCGGTTTGGTGTCCGCATCCGCAGCAGGTGTCCGCTCCTTTTCTTCAGCGGGGGATTCGATTGCCGCGTCTCCGTCCGGTTCGGCGTCCGCATCCGCAGCAGGTACCCGCTCCTTCTCTGCATCGTACATCGCTTCCCGAGCCAAGCGCTCGGATTCGAGTTTCATCATCTTCAGAGTTCTGGCATCGCGATATAAAAGTAGATGACGAAAAACGAATGGCGATAGTTTCAAGTGGTGGTCGATCTGGGGAAGGACATTGCTGGTTGCCTTGAACTGCGTCATCAGATAATACCCGTACTGACGGTCACCGATGGCGTAAGCCAGCTTCCTCTTGCCCCATTTTTCAACATTCAGAATCTCGACGTTCAGAGACTTGAGGAGATCAAGGAACTTGGTGATGACCTCCTCCTGCTTCTCCGGAGCCAGCTGAGCATCGATGATAAACGTCAACTCGTAGTTTTTCATCTTTTCCCTCCGGTCCTTCGCCTCATCCCGCCGCGAGCGGGGATGAGGAGGGGTTATTTATTATGGATTGTTTCCTTATATTACACACTCAGTAGAGGTGCAATTACCAGGGAAACGACGGACATCAGCTTGATCAGGATGTTCAGACTGGGACCGGCCGTATCCTTGAAGGGATCGCCGACCGTATCGCCGACCACGGCGGCCTTGTGGGCTTCGGAACCCTTACCACCGTGCGCACCCGCTTCAATATGTTTTTTGGCATTATCCCAGGCACCGCCGGCGTTGGCCATAAAGATCGCCATCAGAACGCCTGCAACGGTAACTCCAGCCAATAAGCCACCCAGGGTTTCGGGACCGAAGATGAAACCGACAATCGGCGGCATCAAAACGGCTAAAAGACCGGGAGCGACCATCTGCTTGATCGCAGCCGCGGTGGATATGGAAACGCACTTGGCGTACTCGGCCTTGCCCCGGCTGGCGTCGATCACCTTCTGATCCTCTTCTGTCCACTCTTCGCGCCCGCGTACTTTCATAATCTCCAAGGCGGCTTTGAGTTCCGGAATCGAGCTGAACTGCCGCCGCACTTCCACAATCATGTCCTTGGCAGCGCTTCCGACAGCTTTCATGGCGAAAGAACTGAAGAGGAAGGGGAGCATGCCGCCCACGAACATCCCCGCCATAACTTTGGGATTTAAGATGTCAATCATGAAACGAGACTGAATTCCTGCTGCAACCATTTTCGCCTGGATCACGGTTGTAAATGCTGCAAACAGTGCCAAAGCAGTTAAGGCTGCTGAACCGATGGCGAAGCCCTTGCCGATGGCTGCCGTGGTGTTGCCGACGGCATCCAGACGATCCGTACGTTTGCGGACTTCCGGAGGCAGTTCGCTCATCTCGGCGATGCCACCAGCATTATCCGCCACGGGCCCGTATGCATCGACGGCCAGTTGGATACCTGTCGTGGAGAGCATACCCAGAGCGGCAATGGCGATGCCGTACAGGTTAGCCTGCCAGTAGGCCAGCACGATTGCAGCTGCCAGCACAACCAGCGGATAGCCGGTTGACCGCATTCCTGTTGCCAAACCGGCGATGATGTTCGTGGCAGGTCCGGTTAACGACTGCTCGGCGATATCGTGAGCCGGTTTTTTATTTTCAGCGGTGTAGTACTCAGTGATGATACCGATCAGG
>JALGZU010000044.1 GCA_025774735.1 candidate division LCP-89 bacterium
GTCGCGCTGGATTACTCAGATTTGAACGGTGTTTCTACAGTTGGAGTGGTGGATTTTTTAGGGAACGCCGGGGATGGGGGGGAGGTTCCGGGAGAGTATGAGTGGCCGGAACGGTTGTCCCGGCCACACGGTTTTTCAGGCTGCGTTTTCGTCCTTTTCCCAGAGGCCGAAGGGGTTGTTTTCGCTATCCAGGCAGATGGCGAACCAGCCCATGCCCTTGACGGGCGTCTTTTCCATGACCACCCGGCCACCCAGGTCGTTGACTTTCTCGGCAGAGGCGTCCACGCTCTCCACGTCGATGTAGTTGACGGGGGTCTGTTCGGGAGCCTGGCGCTTCATCATGCCGCCGTTCAGAGTTTCTCCTTCCGGGCCGATCATGATGCCGTAGTAATCCATTTCCGGGAAGTGCTTGAATTCCCAGCCGAATAGCTCCTCGTAGAACTTCTTCGCCCGCGGCGGATCGTCCGCGGGAATCTCAAAATGCACGATCTTTGACATGGTGTCTCCTCTCATGTAAATTAAGGGGTCTGAACAGATGCAAATATGTACACTAATATACAAATGTTCAGTCCCGAAGTCAAGCGATTTTCGAACTTTTCGGGTTCTTAATTAAGTACGGGATGGTAAGGAGGGGAGTTGGGGGGGGAGATGAATCTTGATGAATTGTGACGGGATATTAATAACGAGTGAATTATGAAATTTTCAATTATAAGTCATTCATTTTTAGCTTGCTATTTTAAAAACAATTTTTAAATTACAGTATAGAAACCATTTATAGTGAACAAAAGTTCACTTTTTTCTTGCATTCCCGAGAAATCTTGCTTAAATTGTGCAGAGAATCATACGACGGAGGCTACAATGGGCTTAGATTCTAAGATAGAATGGACAGAGACAACATGGAATCCGATTACCGGCTGCACAAAGGTTAGTGCTGGTTGTGCAAATTGTTATGCGGAACGCCTCGCCTATAGATTGAAAGCAATGGGACAAAAACGCTATCAGGCAGGTTTTAATGTTAGTGTTCACAACGAAGTAATAGACCTTCCTCTAAATTGGAAAAAACCGCAAATGATTTTTGTTAATTCAATGAGTGATCTTTTCCATGAACATGTCTCTGAAGCAACTATTAGAAAGATTTTTCGTGTTATGAATGAGACACCACAGCATATCTATCAGGTATTAACAAAGAGATCCGAAAGGATGAAGAAATTATCTAATTCCTTGCAATGGACAAATAACATTTGGATGGGTGTTAGTGTGGAATCACAGAAGTACATTCATCGCATTGATGATTTATTACAAACTGAAGCATACATTAAATTTATCTCATTTGAACCGTTAATAAAACCTATTAATGGGTGTAATTTGAGAAATATTGATTGGGTGATCGTTGGCGGAGAGTCAGGTCCTAAAGCCCGTCCCATGAAAGAAGAATGGGTCCTTGAGATAAAAGAGAAGTGTCAAGTACATGGAATTCCTTTCTTTTTTAAGCAATGGGGTGGTGTCAATAAGTATAAAACCGGTCGAATATTAAATGGGAGAACCTGGGACGAAATTCCTAACATTACTAATTCTTTATTATAAAGATGCTGGATTTCATCATGAATGAATTATCAGATTATTTTGAGAGAGAGAAGTCAGTTGCAACACGTGCGAAACATGAGTTCTTATCGAATTATCAAAAGATATGGTTAGGGATCATCCTAAATTATCTAAAGAAAAGACAGGGTTCGCTGATATATCTCGATCCTTGTGCAGGAAAAGGCCTATTTCCTTCTCGAAGTAATTCATTCTTAGACCAAGCAGGTTCTCCTCTTATAGGTCTTAAAAATCTTCTAAACGGAAGTTCTGATGAAAGGTTCGAGATTGATAACAAAGAGTTTTTTGCCATACTATTTGAGGTGGAGAAAAGTCTCTATGGTGAGTTGATTAAAAATCTTAGGAAATATAATATTCCAGAAAATTTATATCACGCAGAGAATGCAAGTTATCTGGATCGACTAGATTTTATTCTTAATAGAATAAGAAATTCATTTGTTTTGTCGTTTTTTGATCCATTTAGTATTGCCCCGATTCCATATCACGCGATTTCACAGATTTTAACAACAGGTAGAACAGACGCGCTTATCTATTTTCCATCAAGCCAAATTCGGAGATATCAGGGACATACTCACGGTGAACAATTTCCTGGAAAAGAATCACTAATCAGCCAAATGAATGATTTTTTTGGGACATCTGATTGGCAAGAAATTGCACTAAATAGTCATGATGGTAACGAGGCTGTGGAAAACTTAGCTCATTTTTACATGGACAAATTAAGAGGATTGGATAAATATTGTCTCTATGCAGATTTTTTATATGAAGACCAATACAACACGTTGTTTAAAATTATACTCGCAACTGCAAGCATAGATGCATCCCTCCAGGCAAAATACGAGTTTAGTAAAATTGAAGCCTTTCAAGCCTCACTAAGAGCAAAGAAATTAAATCAAGTTCTTCTTTTTGATGAAAATACACAAGTTTGGCACAAGGATCCTTCAGAAATTGCAGAAGACCTCATTAGATTTTTCAGGGGGAGAAAAGTAACTGGGGAAGATATTTTATCTTGGGCAGTGTTTGATGGGGGAGTCGGAGTTTTTAAAGGTAATCTAAGAAGATCAGTAACTTTGTTATCCAGACAGGAAAGAATTGATAATCCAGAGAAATCTAAATGGAATATTAGATCCAAGATAACATTTTATAAGTAGGATATTCCAACGTTGTTATTTTCCTTTTGAGTGTCACGGTGCATACCGTGACACTTTGTTTTTGCCATCATATAGTAATCAATAAAGGCCCAGATAATGTTTCACCCGTGCCGCACATCCCCGAACTCTCGCAGGAAGGCGAGCTCGTCCGGTGATAGGGGACCTTCGGCGGCGGCTTCTGCCAGCTCCTTGACATGGTCGAGAGTTTTGACTCCGGCGAAGCAGGCGTCCACGGAGGGATGGCTCAGGGCGAAGCGGTAGGCCTGTTTGGCTGTCGGGATCGGCTTATCTTCGGGCCAGCCCTTGGGCCGCTTCAGCATGGCGCCGTGCTTCAGCGCGTTGAAGGCGATGATCCCGGGGCGGTTGTCTCCGTCCAGCCGATCGAAGATCTCGCTCTCCGCGCCCCGGTGGGCGGCGTTGTAGCGCAGCATCAGGACGTCGAAGAGAGAGTACTTTTGCGCCATGCGCAGGATCTTGGCTCGGTTGTGGCAGGAGAACCCGGCGAAACGGATCAGGCCCCGCTCCTTCACCCGGGCCAGCTCCTCGACCGCCCGCTCCTGGTTCTCCTTCATGACCGCCCCCAGGATGAACAGGTCGATCCGTTCGATCCCCAGTCGGCGCAGGTGCTTTTCGGCCGAACGCTCCACGCTGCCCGGGAAAATCCATGAATAGGGCGCGGTCGCAATGACGGTCTCGTCCCGGTGGTTTGACAGGTGGTTTTTCAGGAACCTTTCCATGCGCCGGTAAGCCAGCATCCAGGTGGACCAGAAGAAGAAGTTGATGCCGAGGTCTGCGGCGGCCTGCAGCGCGGCTTCGTCGATGCCGTAACCCCCTCCGATGCCGAATGGGCTCACGGTCAGGTCTGTTTTCCCCAGGGATCTCTTTTCGAATGGCATGAGGATATCTTGATTTATTCCAGAGTTTCTTGCGCGGGTGACGTGAAGAGGCTCTCCTCCAGCGGCTGGTTGTGCTTCACTTCGTTGAAGATAAAGGTGCTGGAACCTCCCTTGCGGCTGCAGTCGATCTTGTGAGGCAACAGGACGCCGTCCACCTCGCGGTAGTCCTGCAGTTTCCAGTAGGTTCCGATCCCCGCCAGCAGGCCGCTTTCGGCGTCGAAGTAGAGGGCGTAGTGGAGCGGATCCAGCTTAGTCGGTTCGACAACGTACACCGGGCGGTCCTTCAGAGTTTTCTCGCCTTTGACCGTCAGTTCCGGGAAGTGATCCCGGACGCGCAGGGCGTTCCGGGGATCGTAGAGATAGAGGAGTTTTCTGTTTCTATTGGAGTGTTCCAGGGCGGCGCCTTCGGCTTCCTGCAGCCAGACTTTTTCGCCGTCGCACCATTCTCGGCGCTCTCCGGCGGGCTTGTGCTCGATGATGAGCCATTTGTCGGGGGTCTTGACGTACACTTCGATGGGAATTTCCTGGCGCTGGGGGTCTGTCCAGGAGAGATCGTGGATGGCGGTGACTTTGCAGGTGCGCGTGGTCAGCTTTTCCAGCGCATCCCGGCCACCCACGGCCTCGATGTATCTATCCAGGATGTGATCGAGAGACGGCAGCGCCTCCGCGGGGGCAGGTTCTTCCGCCCCGGTGGGTGCTGTGGCGACGATCAAACTGATAGCAATTAATGACAGGATGATGGTGGTGGTTGTTCTCATTGTGATCCCCTTGATATCTTTTTCTAGGTAGTTCCCTGTTTCTGCATCCTTGCCCAGGCGTCTTTCAGGATCAGGCTTTATCCTGGGAGTCCAAAACGCTCGACGTGAATTCGTCGAACAGTGCGCCGATATCCTCGTGTCTCCCGAGCTGCTGAATCCATTCCTGGGGGATTGCATCCACTCCCCAGGTCAGCCCGGCCAGCCCCCCGGTCACGATACCGGTCGTGTCCGTGTCCCCGCCGAGGTTCACGGCTTTCAGTACGGCCTCCTCGAACGTATCTGAAGTCAACAGACACCAGATGCTGGCCTCCAAGGTGTCGATGACGTACCCTGAAGAATTGATTTCAGGTTTGGGAATCTCGCCGATTCTTCCCGACAACAGACGCTCGAAATGCGACAATTCGTCGGCATAGTTTTCTAGTGCGTAATGAGCCTCAGTCTGGTCGATGGCATTCTGATAGGCTCGTTCCGGAGGGATTCCCTGGAGCAGGGCGGCTGCCATGATACAGTAAAACCCGCAGGCGATCCAGGAGCGGGGATGTCTGTGGGTGACCGCAGAAGCCCGGTGAGCCGTTTCGATCATTTCGGCGATGGGGTGATCGGCGTACCAGAGTGCTACGGGGAGGATCCGCATCAGGGAACCGTTGCCGTTGTCGTATTCACCGGCGCCGCCTGCGAGTTCGGGTTCGATACCGGCCTCCAAACGCTCGAGAGCATCAACCGTGGTGTTGCCGTGGCCGAATGCCCTTCCAAAGGGGGTCCAGTAGCCCTCTTTATCCCAGCGCAGAAACAGATCCGCCAGACGGCGCGTATCGAAGCCGTCCAGCAGACATTCCGCCGTACAGAGCATCAGGGAACTGTCGTCGGTCCAGCTGCCTCTGAGTGGGAAGGCAGCCGGGCCATCCATCATTTCGGTGACCGGATTCTCCTCCAGTTCCGATCGCATGTACCCTTCCACCGGCATGCCCAGCGCATCGCCGGTGATGGCTCCCCAGAGGCCGCCTAACAGTCTATCTCGTTCCGTCATAGAAATGAATGTTGCGCTAACTTATGGTACTGTTTTTTCTTCCGCTTTCTGCATTCTCGCCCAGGCGTCTCTCAGCGTTACCGTGCGGTTGAAGACCGGAGTATCTTCCGTCGCATCGGAATCGACGCAGAAATAGCCCTGGCGTTCGAACTGGCAGCGACTGCCGGGCTCCAAATCTGCTAGGTTCGGTTCAAGTTTGCAGCCGGTGAGAGTCTCCAGCGAATCTGGATTGATACCTGTTTTCCAGTCCTCGCCCTCGGTCACGTCATCTGGATCCTCTTTGGTGAAGAGGTGCTGATAAAGACGCACTTCGGCGTCTACGGCTTGTTCAGCGGAGACCCAGTGCAGGGTGGCTTTGACCTTGCGGCCGTCGGGCGCGTCGCCGCCTTTGGTGGCGGGATCGTAACTGCAGCGCAACTCGACGATTTCGCCGTTTTCGTCCTTGACCGCCTCCTCACACTTGATGAAATAAGCGTAGCGCAGCCTCACTTCCCTCCCCGGAGTCAGCCGATAGAATTTTTTCGGGGGATCTTCCATGAAGTCGTCCCGCTCGATATAAAGCACCTTCGAGAAGGGCACCTGGCGCTTGCCCGCCGCTGGATCTTCGGGATTGTTGACGGCATCCAGCTCTTCAACCTGGCTGTCGGGATAATTTTCGATGACGACTTTCAAGGGTCGCAGCACGGCCATAAAACGCGGAGCGCGCTTGTTCAGGTCTTCTCTCAGGCAGTGCTCCAGGAATTCGATGGCGACGGTGCTGTTGCGCTTGGCCACGCCGATTTTATCGCTGAAGACACGGATGGCTTCGGGAGTGTAACCGCGCCGCCGCAGGCCGGAAATGGTAGGCATGCGCGGGTCGTCCCAGCCGGAGACGTGCTTCTCGTTGACTAACTGCAGCAGCTTGCGCTTGGAGAGGACGGTGTAGCTGAGGTTTAGCCGGGCGAATTCGATCTGTTGGGGGTGGTGGACGTCCAGTTGCTCCAGGCACCAGTCGTACAGCGGACGGTGATCCTCGAATTCCAGGGTACAGAGGGAGTGGGTGATGCCTTCGATGGAATCGGACTGGCCGTGCGCCCAGTCGTACATGGGGTAAATGCACCACTTGTCGCCCGTGCGGGGGTGGGATGCGTGCAAGATGCGGTAGATGACCGGATCGCGCAGGTTGAGGTTGCCCGCAGCCATGTCGATCTTGGCCCGCAGGGTGCGGGATCCGTCGGGGAATTCGCCCTTGCGCATGCGTTCGAAGAGGTCCAGGTTCTCCTCGACGGAACGGTCGCGGAAGGGGCTCTCCTTGCCCGGCTTGGTCAGCGTGCCGCGGGTGTCGCGGATCTGGTCGGCAGTGAGGTCGCAAACGTAGGCCTTGCCCTTCCCGATCAGTTCGACCGCCCACTCATGGAGTTGCTCGAAGTAATCCGAGGCGTGGTAGAGGCGGTCCTCCCAGTAGAAGTCCAACCAGCGGACGTCCCGGGTGATGGCATCGATGTATTCCTGCTCCTCCTTGATCGGATTGGTGTCGTCGAAACGGAGGTTGCAGAGGCCGTTGAACTCTCTGGCCAGGCTGAAGCTCAGACAGATGGCTTTAGCGTGGCCGATGTGCAGGTAGCCGTTGGGTTCCGGCGGAAAACGGGTATGTACCCGGCCGTCGTTCTTGCCCCGGGCGATATCATCCTTGATGATATTGCGGATGAAGTGAGGAGGGGCGGTGGTTTCGTTGGGCATCGGAGGTTTTGGATTTAGGGATTAGAGATTCGTGTTTTAGATAAATATAAGCAGGAAAGGAGCGAAAGGCAAGGGGGAAAATTGGGAGAAGGTGATGGGAATGGTTAAATTAAGCTGCTATGGATTACTTTATGGCATCTTATTAATGGCGTCATGGTGTGGACAGTGCTTCCCACGAAACAGTAATTGGATCGTAACATATAGTGTTTACAATAAAAAGTTAGACTTCGATCATGCAAATATGAGGTAATCCACTTATGACAACTCTATCACCAACCAGGCAGCGACGACTGGCAATACAAGGATTCGTTCGTTTAGATGAACAATTGCTGACCGGGACTGCCCCCTGGCTTCGCCTCGCCTTCGCGCTCTGTACTCTACTGGCAGCCACGGGAACTGCACTGGGATCGCCCGCCATTTTGTGGTCTCTGGCCCCCATCGCCATGCTCGGGGCGATTTTTCCGGTTCATCCGTTTGACCTTCTATACAACCATGGCCTACGCTTCCTGACTGGGACGAATCCGTTGCCCAGACGCGGCGCCCCGAACCGCTTTGCGTGTGGACTCGGTGCTGTGTGGCTCATCGTTACGGGTTGGTTATTTTACTCCGGATTACCTGTGGCGGGATACATTTTAGGCGGAACGCTCACTTTAGTGGGATTGCTGGTCAGCACCATTGACTTCTGCATCCCATCGATCATCTACCGTACCATCTTCGGTTTCCCACCAAAAGGCCCGGCTGTGAACTAAGTCAGACACAGATCGATCCCGTCTTTCAATTTCTATAAATCACATAAACTTGCCCCGAAGGGAATGCTTCGGGGCTTGTGCTCTTAAGGTAGCGACGAGCCGCCGCACTCCATATTGCCAGCTAAATATAATGCAGAAAGGGGGAAAGACGAAGGGGAAGAGGGGGAGAAATGGGAGCTTATAACTTATCATGTTTCTGTCAGGTCACACCCTTACGGGCAAGACCTGACAGAACGGAAAGGCTTTCTATTTCAGCAATAGCATGGATCCATACTCTGTATATTCAGCTGCCTGTAAGCGATACCAATAGACGCCGGAAGTGAGTATGTTAGTATCGAATCTTATCTCGTGAATGCCGGGCCAACGCCAGCCATTTAGTAGGGTCTCGATCAGTCGGCCGTTGAGATCGTAGATACTCAAGGTGACCGTGGTTGCCGTCGGAAGAGTATAGGAGATGGTCGTTGAGGCATTGAACGGGTTGGGGTAGTTGCCCAGCAGTTGCAATGCAATGGGAAATTCAATGCTCCCTTCTCTCCGGTTTACAGGACTGGCTACCAACGGGACAAAATCCACGGTATTCGCGCTGAAATTCGGTACGCAAATCTGGTTGTTCACCCTATCGAAATAGATGTCTGCCGGATCGTCATGTCCGCTTGAAAAGACCACCGGGTTGGCGAAGGCGCTGTCGTACATGACAACCGTGTCGTTGGTCCATTCGGACACGTAACAGTTGAATTCGCAATCCAACGCGATCCCGTCGGTGCCCCCCACCAATCCGGTCGTAACCACCGTCGTAAGGGTTGAATCGGCCAAATTCACGGCCAGGATCGGCGCGCCGGGTCCCATGACAGAGTCGATCAGCAGCCGGTGGTAACGCGGATCGTAGGTCATCCCGTTCGGAAAATTGAGACCCTCGGTCATGTAAACGTAAGGGTTTCGCTCCACAATTTTGTAGAGCTTATCCCCCCAGTAGTCCGTGACATAAAGCAGACCCGACGAATCCGAGGTGATGTCGTTGGGCAGCCCGACGTCCGGCATGACGATGAAGAGGATCATCTCGCCAGTTGCCAGGTCAAACCAGGCGATACCGGCGTCCGGTGCGTTACCTGCAGCCGCCAGCAAGGTGTCTCCGTAGAGGTAAAGCCCCGCCAATCCATATTGGCCCAGCAGCTCCGTGCTGAAATAGGTATGGGTGCCGTTGCTGTCAATTCTCACGATGGCGCCATCGCCATAGTTGGAGACGAGGTGGCAATTGTGCAGCGAATCGAAGACGACGCTTTCGGGATTGTTCAACAGATTTTGAGCGAACGAGGGAGTGAACCAGGCGAGAGCAAGCAACAGCAACGCATGTCTAAAATGGTGTAGCATAACTCCTCCTAATATTGCGGAACTGCCCGGTGTTGTGTTTCGCTACTGCCCGATGCGAAGGTGCTGCGTCAGTTGATTCGGTGTGTTACTTTAAGTATTTGATATATAAGACGTAATGGGATAAGGAGGCCGGAGATGCCAATTCATTATTGATGAAAGCAAAAACCCGGCCATAAGACCGGGCTTTAAATTTACAGATCCATACTCCCACTTTGGCTGGGTTTACAGCATGGCCAGCAGTGATAGCTCACCCATCCTCAATTTTCAATCCAGCCGTCTTTCAATTGGATGATGCGGTTGCTGTAGGAGGCGTTCTTTTCGGAATGTGTGACCTGGATGATGGTCATGCCTTCCCTGTTCAGCCTGGTCAGTAGCTCCATAACCTCTTCGCCCTGGGCGGAGTGGAGATTCCCGGTGGGTTCGTCTGCAAGCAGAAGTTTGGGATTGGCGATGATGGCGCGGGCCACGCCGACCAGCTGCTGATGACCGCCCGAAAGCTGGCTCGGGAAGAGGTCTTTTTTGCCCACGATCTGAAAGCGGTCCAGGATGTCGCAGACCATGCTCTTGCGTTCGCCGGCCTTGATTTTCTTATAGAGGAGCGGGGTTTCGAGGTTCTCATAGACGGTCAATTCGTCGATCAGGTGGTAGTTCTGGAAGACGAATCCGATATGTTCGCGGTAGTAAGCCGAACGCTTCTTCTCGTTCAGGGCATGAACTTCCTGATCCTGGAAGTAATATTCCCCTCCGGAGACATTATCCAGCATGCCGATGACGTTGAGCAGTGTCGTCTTGCCGGCTCCGGATGGCCCCATGATGGTGACGAATTCCCCCTCTTTAACCTCCATGTTTATCTGGCGCAGGACGTAGGTTCTATTCGATCCTACCGGATACCATTTCTCCATGTTATTCAAGCGGATCACGGGTGTACCTCCATTCTATAGAATTTCATTGCTTTCGTTATTCATACCGCAGCGAATCCACCGGATTAGCGGCGGCAGCTTTCACAACCTGAAACACAATGGTGACCAGGGCGATCAGGAACGTCGTCAGCGCGGCGGAAACAAAGAGGTCCGGATGCAGCTCTATGCGGTTGGCGAAGTGGTCCAACCAGCGGCGCATGATGAAGTATGAGAGGGGCCAGGCGATCAGGTTGGCGACCGCGACCAGGATTAACAGTTCCTTCGTGAGCAGGAAGACGATGCTTCCCGCATCGGCGCCGAGGACCTTGCGGATGCCGATCTCCTTGGTACGCTGCAGCACCGTAAAAAAGGACAGGCCGAAGACGCCCAGACCGGTTACGAAGATGGCCAGTAGCGAGAAGATACCCAGCACCTTTCCTAAGAGTTCATCGGTGCGGTACTGTTGGTCGAAATAGTCGTCCAGGAAAAACTGGTCGAACGGATTTCCCGGGAAAAAATCCTCATAGAGCTGGTCTACCTTTGCGACTGTCTCCGGGACATTCTGACCCTGCAGTTTAACCGCGAAGACGCCCCTTTTCCCCCGGCCATAAGGCACCAGTCGGAAAAGAGTCGGTTCGAAAGCGGCTTTCAGGGACTGCTGGTGGTAATCCTTCACCACTCCTATGATGGTGAAAAGTTCTCCCCAGTAATCCACCTGCTGACCGACAGCGGCATCGACATCTTCGAATCCCATCCAGGTAACCGCGGTTTCATTGAGGACGAGCGCCTTGTCGTCTGTGGAGAATTCGCGGGAAAACTGTCGTCCGCGCAGAAAGTCCAACTCGAAGAGATCGAAGAAATTGTAGTCGCATCCGACGATCTGGTAATTCCTGCCTCCTTCGACTCCCTCGCCTGCCCGGTGAATGCCCCCGGCATCCCAGAGAATTTGCCTGCCCGGTACTTCGGTGACAAAACTGACATTTCTGATGGTAGGTTGGGTCAGCAGCGTCTCCTTAAAGGTGTCGACTTTTTGGTTGAACGCTTCATCCCTCACCCGGGGTGCCTTCACTACGAGAGTTTGATCGATATTGAATCCCAGTTCCTGTTTTTTCATGAAGGTAACTTGTTTGTAGACCACCAGAGTCCCGGCGATCAAGCCGAAAGCCATGGCGAACTGGAAAACGACCAGGCACTTCCGCAGCGCCACCCCATTCACGACGTACCTCAACTTATCCCGCAGTGCATCGACCGGTTTGAACGAGGAAATAACCACTACGGGGTACAAGCCGGGCAGGAAAACTCCCACCAGGAACATGACGGCGAGGGCAGTCCAGAACCAGCCTGCTCCCCAGAGGTTGTAGTCGGGCGGAGTGCCGGTGACCTGGCTGAAAAAGGGCAACGACAGATCTACCAGGGTCAAGGCGAGGGCGGCCGAGAAGAGGTTTAGGAAGAAGATCTCCAGGAAGAGCTGAAGCCGCAATTGAGAGCGGGTGGCGCCGACGACCTTGCGCAGGCCGATCTCACGCGCTCGACTTGAAGAAGCCGCAGTGGAAAGGTTGATGTAATTGACCCAGGCGATGATTATGACAAAGAGAGCGATGATAAAGAGGAAATTCACCGCGTCCCGGTCGCCGTTCATTTCGAGCTCTTGCATGAAGTGGGAGGTGAGGTGAATATCCTGAAGCGGCTGCAGGATCAGCTCGAGGGTCAACTTGTAGTGGCGCAAAACCTCGCCGAATTCCGATTCTACCAGGTCGAGCAGCTTCTTTTCGAAGATCTCAGCATCTACCTGCGGCCGGAGCCGGAGGTAGGTGTAGAATCCGGTATGGCCCCAGGCTTCCATGACCTCCGGACCGTAGTATGAAGCGATGTTTTCGAAAGAGAGGAGGAAATCGAATTTCAAGTGCGAGTTAGGAGGGACGTCTTCGAAAATGCCGACGACGCGGTAATCCGTTTTGCCGTTAACTGTCAGGATCTGTCCCGTGGGGTCCTGGTCACCGAAATACTTCAGGGCGGTCGACCTTGAAATGAAAGCCCGGCTCGATTCGCGCAGGCCGTTCAGTGGATCCCCGCTGATAAACTCAAATTTCAGGATATCGAGGAAATCCGGCTCGGCAAAATAGATTTTCTCCTCCAGGAACTTCCTATCATCATGTGAAACAACCGCTCGATAGCGGAATATTCTGGCGATTTTCTCGACCTCCGGATACTCATCGCGAATCCGCGGAGCTGCGGGAGGACAGCAGGACGCGAAGCGGACGGCTTCGCCATTTTCGTCGGTGCGCTCGTATCTCAGCCGGTAAATTCGTTCAGCCGAGTCATGGAATTTATCATAGCTCAATTCAAAGGTCACATAGTGCAGCAGCAACAGACATGCCGCCATACCGACGGCCAGACCCGACAGGCTGATGAATGAGAGCAGTCGCGATTTGAGGACGTTCCTCCAGGCGATTTTGAGATAATTCTGAATCATGGTGACCTTTCTTCTATTCGTACCTCAGAGATTTCACCGGATCGGCCGCGGCGGCTTTGAAAGCCTGGAAACTGACGGTCAGCAGGGCGACGATCAGGGCTGCTGCCCCAGCCGACAGAAATACCCACAGGGCTATACTCGTCCGGTACGCATAGTTCTGCAGCCAGACAGCCATGAGCAGGTAAGCGATGGGGCTGGCGATCAAAATGGCCTGGCCGACCAGGACGACAAATTCCCTGGACAGGAGTTTAACGATCCCGCCCACGGAGGCTCCGAGAACCTTGCGGATACCGATCTCTTTGGTGCGCTGTTCCGCCATGAAACAGGCAAATCTCTTTGGTGCGCTGTTCCGCCATGAAACAGGCAAGACCGAACAGGCCCATGCACGAAATCAGTACGGCAAGAACGGCGAAAAATCGAAGCAGGTCGCCGGTGCCCTTTTCACCCCGGTAGAGGCGTTCATAATCTTCGTCGAGGAAATGGTACTCGAAGGGGAAATCCGGACTGTAGTTTATCCAGATGCTCTCCAGATGGGCCAGCGTCTCCTCGACGTCTCCTTCGTTGATTCGTACGAAAGCTTGCCATCGGGCCCGTTCCGGTTCGTAGTACATCACCAGGGGTTCTATCCGGGAATAAAGGGGTTTAAAGTTGAAATTCTTGACCACCCCCTGGACTCTGTAGGTGTTATCATTCTTGGATAACCTCTGCCCGATCACCGAATCCATACCCAACAAGTTCGCAAATGCCTCATTGATTACCAGGCCGTCACTCTGCTGGTCAGACCGGTTCACGGCATAGAATTCGCCATCGAGCATCTCCATGCCGAACGTTTCGATGTAATCCGCTCCCACACCGACGTAGGTCACCATCGGGTCGGTGGTGGGATCTTTGCCATCCCATTCCCAGCCTTCCCCGTTCCAGTAAATGCCTGTGGGGGAGTGCGTCGACCGGGTGACGTACTGAACGTTGGGATGGGCCAGCAGCTCACTTTTGACGGCATCGAAATTTCTCTGCATCTTTTCGCTTATGGGCAGATAGATGACCTGATCCTTGTTAAAGCCGAGCTCCTTTTGCCTGAGGAAGCTGAACTGTTTATAGATGACCGTGGTGCTGATGATCAGGCTGATGGAGATGACGAATTGAAATACCACCAGACCCCGGCGAAATGGGGAACGCCTCGTCTTGATCATGGTTGTACCCCTGAACGCTTTGACAGGCTCATAGCCGGAGAGCCTCAACGCCGGATAGGTACCCGCCAGGATGCCGGTCAGGAGAGCGATGGCGAGGAGGCCGGGAATCACCAGGGGATTACTGAAAAAATTCATACTGAGTTGGGTCCCCAGCAGAGACTCGAAAGTGGGCAGCAGCAACTCGACCAGAACACCGGCCAGAAGACAGGCTGCCAGAGCGTGGAGCATCGATTCACAGTAGAACTGTTTGATCAGTTCCGAGCGCCGGGCTCCGACGACTTTCCGCAATCCCACTTCCCTGATACGCTTTCCCGAACGCGCCGTCATTAAATTGACGAAGTTGATGATTGCGATGGCGAGGATCGCCAGAGCGATGATGGAGAAAATGACTAGGGAACTGATAAATCCTCCCCTGCCGCTGATGGAATGGAGGTGAATCCTGGAGAAGGGAAATAGAAACGATTCCAGGTTAGATTCCGGGTGAGACTGCTTGATTCTCTTCAGGATCTTCTGATTGACTTCCCGGTAATCCGCGCCCTTCTGCAGCTGTGCGAAGGTGTAGAAGGCACAGTTGTACCAGGTACTGAGGTAGTTCTCGTTATTGGCCCGGATTGTAGCGAAAGAGATAGGAATATAAAATTCGGTGCCGATAGTTGAATTGTCCGGAGTACTCTCAATCACGCCGGTGACTTTAAAGTCGTACTGGTTCTCGACCGTGAGAATTTTCCCTAAAGGATCTTCATCCTGGAAGTATTTCTCAGCCATCTGCTCCGTCAGCACGATCGAATAGGGGTCGGAAAAGACCGTGGCGGGGTCACCTTTGCTAAAGGAAAATGAAAACATCATGAAGTAGTCTGGGTCCACGCCTCTGAGCCGTTCCCGGAAGTGTTTATCGCCGTAGTGAATCATCAATGCAGGCGGCCGGAAGTATCTCGATGTTCTGACGATTTCGGGGAAATCCTCCTTCAGCGCCGGTCCAATGGCGGGCGGCGATCCGTGCACAGGGTTAATCTGATTGCCCAGTTGGTAGAGGGTGCCGACCCAGAAGAGCTCATCGATGTTTTCGTGGAACTTATCGTAGCTGAATTGAAATTGAATCCACAACAGGAGCAGGAGACAGATGGCAATGCCGACGCCCAATCCGATGATGTTGATGAAGGAATAGCCTTTCTGGCGTCCCAGGTTTCTGAGGGCAATCTTGAGGTAGTTCTTAAACATTGATGTTCCCTTTCTACTCATATCTCAGGGATTTTACCGGGTCGGCTACAGCGGCCTTGACGGCCTGAAAACTCACGGTTAGTAGCGCGATGCCGAGAGTTGCAGTACCGGCGGCGATGAAGTACCAGATGCTGAGGTCAATGCGGTACGAGAAATCCTGTAGCCAGTGCTGCATGATCAGGTAGGCGGCCGGCCATGCAATTAGGTTAGCGATCAGGATCAGCCTGGCGAAATCACCCGTGAACAGCGTCACTATGCTGGAGGCCGACGCACCCAGCACTTTGCGGATCCCGACTTCTTTAGTCCGTTTTACCACGGCCAGAGAAGTCAAACCGATTAGACCCAAACAGGCAATCAGAAGCGTGAAGATCGAGGAAAATTGTACGATGTTGCGCCAGCGCATTTCCATCGCGTACTGATCCGCCGTCTGATCATCGATAAACTTGTATTGAAAGGGCATGCCGCCGCTGACCTTCCGCCAGCTATTTCCCAGATGACGGATCGTTTCCGGAACGTTACTGGGTCGAATCTTCACGGCGATTTCAAGGGCGCTGTTAAGAAAATTGGTGCCATTCATATGAAGGAGGAGAGGCTGAATATTTCGATGCAGCGGGTAGAAGTGGAAATCTTCCACCACCCCGATTACTCGGGCCTTGCGGAATCCCTTCGGCAGTTGCTGGCCAATGGCATTGTCCCAACCGAAAGCCTTCGCGGCTGTTTGATTGAGGATAATGGCACCATCAACGTCAGAAGGGAAGTCGTCCGAGAAATTGCGTCCCTGAGACACCTTGATGTCCATCGTGGGGATATAATGGGCGTCCACCCAGTTGACGTAGAAGTATTTATCGGCCACCTCAGGATCTTCCGTGTAACCGGGCCCCGTGACGTCTTCCCCGATAAGAAATCTCATACCCTCGCCGCCGTAGTTCATGTAGAGCCAGGATTGGCCGAAGGGATAGGTGTAACCGGCGACGTCGACAATGTCCTTGTAACCGGCAAGTTCACTGCGGAAACGCCTCACCAACTTGCTGGATTCTTCCCCCTCCGTGCCAATGGGGAAGGTGACGATCAGATCCTTACTGAATCCCAGGTCATAATTGCTGACATATTTGATCTGGGAGGCGATGATGACTGTGCTCACAATCAGGGTAATCGAGATGGCGAATTGAAGGATGACCAATCCCTGGATCAGGCGGTTTTTACCTCCAACCTTCAGATCCCCTCGGAGAGAATCGACGGGGACCAATCTTGAGATCACGAGTGCCGGATATAGGCCGGCTATGAATGCCGTAATCAGCACGATGCCCGCGAATGCCGGTATCAACATCCAGTTTGAAAGGAGATCGAGCGAGAGGCGCTTTCCCGCCAACGTATTGAAAGTCGGTAGGAACAGCTCAATCAAAATGATAGCCAGAAGAAGTGCTGCGATGCATAGGAACAGTGCTTCACCCCAGTATTGCCTCATCAATTGGGTGCGCTGCGCTCCCAACACCTTACGCAGGCCGACTTCACGGGCACGCCCGCTGGAACGGCCGATGGCCAGCGACATGAAGTTGATGCAGGCGATCAATAACACCGCCAGAGCGATAGCGAAGAGGATGTAGGAATATACCGGATCACTACTACCAATGGAGACACCATCATGCTGGGGATCTAAATGGATCTCGGGTAGAGGTTGAAGTTGATAATATCTTAGTTGCTCCTCATTACCGGCAAACAGGCTTTCGGTGTAGGCGGCGATCTTTCGTTCAACCTCAGCAGGATCGGTTCCCGGTGACAACTCGGCGAAGGTCTGTATAATAACAATATCCCAGGTGTCTAAGTACCACGCAGGAAAAGTATATTTGAAAAGTTCCGATGAGACGATAAAGCTGTATTGGATGCTGGAGTTTGAGGGAGCGTCTTCAAGAACACCGGTAACCATCAAGTCGAGAGGTGTTTCGCCAAACTGGATGACGAAAGTTTCACCGTTTGGATCACCTTCACCAAAATATTTCGCGGCTATTTCCTCGGATATGACGACACCCCCTGGATCGGCTAAAACGGTGTTGGGATCGCCATGCACCAGGGAAAAGGAAAACATATTGAAGAAACCGGGATCGACAAGCGTCACAGATTCATTGAAGGAATCCTCTTCGTGCCGAACTGTATATTGGTTCTGACGAAAACGGACAGTATTGATAATTTCCGGGATATTTGCCTCCAGCTCAGCCGCAGCAAGCACCGAAAGCGATTCTGAACCCTGCGGCTCCTCACTACCACTTAATTCCCACCGGATAAGTCGATAAATCGAGTCCGACTTCTCGTGAAATCGATCGAAGGACAGCTCAACCTGTACGTACAGGAAGATCAGCAGGCAGCAGGCGATGCCGATACTCAAGCCAGCCACACTGATCATCGTGTACAGCTTGTCGCGAATCAGGGTTCGCAGGCTGACTTTGAGATAATTCCAGAACATGAGATTCTCCCCGAAGAAAGTCTATTCATATCTAAGCGACTTCACCGGATCGACCGTGGCGGCTCTGACCGCCTGAAAGCTGACCGTGATCATGGCGATCGTCAGAGCCAGCAGCATGGAGAGGAGGAAGATCCAGGGCTGTGGATTGACGCGGTAGGCGAAATTTTCCAGCCAGCGGTGCATGGCATAGTAGGCGACAGGCCAGGCGATAACGTTGGCGACGGCGATGAAGACGAGAAAACGTACCGACAGCAGGCGTACGATGGCGGTTATGGAAGCTCCCAGGACCTTACGGATGCCGATCTCCTTAGTGCGCTGTTCGGCAGTATAGGCAGACATGCCGACCAGGCCCAGGCAGCCGATGAAGATGGCCAGCAGACTGAAGATCAGGGTGATGTTGCCCAACCTCTCCTCCGAACGGTAGCGGGCGTCGATCGCTTCGTCCAGGAAATAGAAACTGAAGGGGCGGTTGGGATCGAAGCCCTTCCAGGCTTCCTCGATTTCATCCAGAATTGCAGAGACGTTCTCCGGAGCGATCCGCACTGACAGGGTCCAGAATTCCACGGGAATGTTTCCGATGACCAGGGGGGCAATCTTGTTGTGCAGAGATCTCTGGTGAAAATCTGCCACCACTCCGATGACGGTGCGGGTTAACTGAACGCGGCCGCTGTCGGTAAGAGTGGCGTTGCTCATAGTTTTACCGACGGGGTCGTCCCAGCCGAACTGGCGCGCCGCCGTCTGGTTGATGAGCACCGATTGCGCCGGATCGGTGGAGAACTCCTTTTTGAAATTTCTACCTTCGAGCAGGTTCATCTTGTAAGTTGGCAGGTAGTTGTGATCGATTTCCAGATAGCTGAGGGTCTGGGGCTGGTCATCCGCGAAGCCCTCCGGCTGCACGATGCTCAGGCGATACCCCCTGCCCGGAGCGAAGGTGGAAGCGGCAACATCGATGACCCCCGGCACGGCAGCGATCCGGTCTTTAACCGTGTCCAGGGATTGCCTGAGACTCGGGGTGAGTCGCGGCATGACCACGACTTGCTCCCGGTCGAATCCCAGGTTCTTGTGCTTCATGTACTGGATCTGATGATATATCGTCAGGGTGCTGACGATGAGGGCGATGGAGATGGTGAATTGCAGCACCACCAGCAGGCCGCGGAAGCGGGAGCGGGCGGTTCCGGTTTCGAAACTGCCCTTCAAAACCTTGACGGGTTTGAAAGAGGAGAGGAACAAGGCGGGGTAGACACCAGCAAGGCAGCCAACCAGAATGGCGAAGCCGAAGAAACCAGCCATGATCCAGGGCGGATTCAAAAGATTCAGGGTTAATTCCCGGGCAGCCAGGTCATTGAAAAAGGGCAGGCTAATTTCGATGATGATAAACGAGATCAGCAGCGAGAGCAGGCAGAAGAGTACCGATTCGCCGAGGAACTGGACGATCAGCCGGATTCTGTTGGCTCCCAGGGTTCTGCGCATGCCGACTTCCCGGGCGCGGGCAGTGGAGCGCGCCGTGGCTAAATTAATGAAGTTGACACAGGCGATCAGCAGGATGAAGAGGGCGATGAGTGTGAAGAGATAGACGTAGGTGATGTCCCCGTTGGCTCCTAATTCTCCCTGCAGGTGCGAGCGGAGGTGGATGTCGGTCAAGGGCTGGAGGTAGCAATCGAGGGTGCCACCACTGGCGGTCAGAATTTCGCCCATGTGGCGGTCGACGAATTCGGACAGCTTGGCCTCGAAATCCTTAAAATTCACTCCCTCAGCCAGCAGCAGATAGGTGTAATACTGGATGTTGAACCAATGTTCCATGTCCGCCCGGTTTCGCACAGTCAGGGTCTCCATGGACCGGAGCATGTTGAAGGTCACGTGAGAGTTGTGTGGGACGTTCCGGATAACTCCGGTGACGGTGTAGTTGTCGCTGCCGCCCAGGCGCAGCACTTTCCCGAGGGGATCTTCATCCGCGAAATATTTTTCAGCCATCTCTTCGGTAATGACGAGGGTATTGGCGAGTTTTAGAGCGGTTTCAGGATCACCGCTGACGAAGGGCAGCGTAAAAACGTCGAAGATGGAGTTATCCGCCCAGGCGACGCCGCGCTCCTGGATGAGGTTATCGCCGTAACTGATCGAGATACTGCCGGGGCTGCCAATCCGGGCTGTTGCGAGCACTTCGGGGTACTCCTCCACCAGGGCTGATGCCGCTGGCGCCATGGACAGAGCTGTACGAAAAGGTGCACCGAAATTGGCATCCACCCAGAGGCGATAAATCCGGTCAGCATTGGCGTGGTATTTATCGTAACTCAACTCATCCAGTACCCAGAGCATAATAACAATGCAGCAGGCCATGCCGATGGCCAAACCGGCGATATTGATAAACGAATAACCTTTGTGGCGCAGGATATTTCGATAGGCGATTTTAAGGAAGTTCTTCCACATAAGACTTCTCCACATTATTCATACCGAAGTGATTTTACCGGATCGGTAGAGGCGGCTTTAAGTGCTTGAAAACTCACCGTAACTAAGGATATCAGCAAGGCAAGAAAACCTGCGATAAGGAAAGTTCCCCAGTTGAGGCTAATATGATAGGCATAGCCTTGAAGCCATTTATCAAGCCCGTAATAAGCGATCGGCCACGCCAGCAAGATGGCGATTATCACGAGCAGCAGGAATTCTCCTGACAAGAGGGTGACAATGCCGGATTTTGTGGCTCCCAGAACCTTGCGCACACCAATTTCCTTAGTACGCCGTGTGGCGGCGAAAGTAGAAATGGCATACAGCCCCATACCGCCGATGAAGATAGCGAGGATGGTAAAATAGAGCACGAGTTTGCTGAGTCGCATTTCGGCACGATACAGTCTGTCGAAGGTTTCATCCAGAAAGAAGTAGTGGAATCCCTGGCGAGGATTTAATTCCTTCCAGTCCTTTTTCAACTGCTCCAACGTTAGCGGGAGATTAACCATGTCAACCTTTAGCATCAGATTGTCTAAATTTCCCGTTTCGCAATCGATGTAGAGTGGTTCAATTATATTCCGCATTGAGGTTAGATGGAAATCCTGGATGACTCCAACGACGGTTTTGAAATGGGATGTCTCATTTTCACCTGGGTCGGAATCTATACGAAAGGTCTTGCCTAAGGGATTTGCCCAGCCAAACTGCCGCGCCGCCTTCTCATTTATTATCACTGCCTGCTCTCTATCCGTAACCAAATCCGCGGAAAAATTTCGTCCCTCGATGATTTTAAGACCCAAAACCGGTATAAAGTTCGGATCGACGCTGAGAATATTCATCGTTTGAGGTTGGTCCGGAGGAATGCCTTCAGGCTGCATAACACTCTTTTCGAGTCCTCTACCAGGGATTGTGGAAGCGGCCGCCACTTCGACAATTCCGGGTATCCTTTTAAGCTCTTCCACGGTGCTTTTGAACGAGGCTCTCATCTCATGGCTCATGGAAGGCATTACGACTATGCGTTCTTTCTCGAAAGTGAACTTATGGCTCTGAATGTATTCAATTTGACGATACACCGTAATGGATCCAATGATCATCGCCACCGCGATCACAAACTGGAAAACCACCAGGATCTGCCGAGTTTGGACGTAGCGACTCCCGGTAGTGAGGTTGTGCTTCATGACCCGGAGAGGCTGGAATGCCGACATGAAAAAGGCGGGGTACGCTCCGGCTAAGATCCCCACGATTAAAGCCAATAAGAATTGCCCCGCCAGTAATTCCGGCTTCTGGAAATAATTCAAATTCAGACTCCGTCCCGCCAGGGAATTGAACAGGGGCAGGCTGATTTCGATCAGTATTCCCGCCATCGTCATGGCGATAAAGCTGCTGAGAAGTGACTCAATCAAGAATTGTTGGATTAGCTTGCTTTTGCCGGCGCCGAAAGTTTTTCGAACTCCGACTTCCTTCGTGCGGGTAGTGGCGCGCGCAACCGTGAGATTGATAAAATTGATGCAGGCTATCAACAGGATAAAAACCGCGATCCCGGAAAAGAGATAAACGTATAAAATATCACTGTCCGAATCCTGACTACTGGTGAACCGGGAATGCAGATGAATTTGTGTCAGGGGTTGCAGCATCAATCTAATTTTTCCCCCAGTGGCCGTGAGCACCTCCTCAAAGTGGTTATCAATAAATTGGGGGAATTTCTGCTCAAGCATGCGATAATTCGTGTTTTCTTTCAGCAATAGATAGGTCGAGAATCGAAATATGAACCAATTGTCCAGGACTCCAGAAATTTCATGTTTTAAAGTCTCGAATGAATAGATCATTTCGAAATTGAGATGCGAATTGGGCGGGAC
>JALGZU010000367.1 GCA_025774735.1 candidate division LCP-89 bacterium
GATCGCCCCGGGCACGACAATTATGCACAATGGGCACTGGTACTGGTACATCTATGGCGGGCTCACAGCCGTCGGAACCGAGACCGACAGCATCAGCTTCATTCGCCAGAATCCCGTTCCCGAACACCGCTGGGGAGGCATCCGCTATCAGCCGGGCGCCCCGGCCAGCACCCTGAGTTACTGCGTTGTTGACAACGCCGAGATTCCGACCGGCACTTCCTCAACTTTCCGGGGGGGTGGCATCCACTCCAACGGGGTCGGACTGACCGTCAGCCACTCACGGATTTCTAACAATGATTGCTACTGGGGTGGCGGAGGATTGTACATTGAGGACGTAACGGGCTTCTCAATTGAAGAATGCCTGATCGTGGGCAACCTGGCCAACGCGGATAACGGTGGAGGAATATTACTGGACAATTGCAGCGGTGCAACCATCACAAACTGTATCATTGCCTACAACTCATCGACCGGCACGTGAGGCAGCTGTGGAGGTGGCGGGATCCGCTGCCAATATTCCGACGCTCTGATTTCCCACAATCAGATCCACGACAACGATGCCAAATTCAACGGGGGTGGTGTTCTTGTCTACTACTGCACCCCCAACCTGGTGAATAACACCGTTACTCAAAATCGGATTACCCTGACTTCACCGACGTATGATCCTCGAGGTGGAGGAATATCCTATTATGGGAGTGGTAGCTTCACCGGAGTCAACAATATCATCTACGATAATTATGCTGTGTCCTCTCCGGAATGCTATGGCACGGTGAATATGACGTACAGTTGTTGCTCTCAAAGTCTGAGTGGCACTGGCAATATCACCGACGATCCCATGTTCTTCGCTCCGCTAGAGGATGATTTCAGCCTGACCTTCGGCTCGCCCTGTATCAATTCGGGTGATCCAGCTTCTCCGCTGGATCCGGATGGCACCCGTGCCGATATGGGAGCGATCTACTTCCATCTGTCGGCGGGATTTGAATTCCTGCCCTACATGCCGACTGATTTCAGCGTCGCTCACCATGACGAGCTGCTGGAGGCTACCCTGTCCTGGACGAATCCGGCCGTGAATATGGTCGGCGATCCCTTAACCGAGTTATTGGGCGTCCACATTTATCGTGACGGCGAATTCGTGGTGGATATCACGGATGTGCTGATTGGCCAACCCTCTACGTATGTAGATAACGCCGTGCCCTCAGTCGGTATGCACGAATGGGAGGTCATTCCTTACAACTCCTACGGCGACGGTTACGGTGAAGATGCCAGCGCCTGGATCGGCCTGGATACACCGGGTGAACTGTCCAATGTAGTGGCCACTCCCGATCCGAACGACTTGCTGGAATGCACCATCACATGGGATGCGCCAACTACAGGCGAACACGGCGGGTACTTCCCGGCCGGTGCCTGGATCGGTCAAAAAGTCTACCGCAATGGCATACTGATTGCCGATCTGCTGGGCACCAACAATTCCCATCTGGATAATACCGTTCCCATCGCCGATTTCTACACTTACTCCGTCTCCTACTATAATGCATCCGGCGAGGGAGTTGTGACGATCGCTGATCCCGATCCCGTGTTCGTGGGACCGCCCCAGTACGAAGTGATCCCCTACGACTGGGTGGAAATCTCTGGCGTCGGTACCAACACCGGCATCACCGGTGACGACCAGATGGCCGGGCCCTTCAATATCGGCTTCGCCTTCCCCTTCTACGGGTACTCCGCCTACAGCCAGATCTACGTCTGTTCCAATGGATTTACGACCTTCAGCAGTGGACAGATTCCCCAATATAGCAACGCATCCATCCCATCAACAGAGGCTCCCAACAATCTCGTCTGCCCCTACTGGGATGATTTCTATCCGCCCAGCGGTGGTAATATCTACTACCACTACGATGCACCCAATAACCGGTTCATCATCGAGTTCGCCGAGGTGCCGCATATTAGCGGCGGCGGCAGCTACACCTTCGAGATGATCCTTTATCCCAACGGTGACATCGACCTGATGTATAACCAACTGATCCACGGCACGCCGAATTCCGCCACCGTTGGTATCGAAAACGCTGACGGGACCAGCGGCGTCCAGGTCACCTATAACGGCTCGGGTCCTCTGAATCCCGAAAACGAGATGGGGATTCGCGTCTACAGCGTCTCGCTGGGTCAGCCGGACGTCTCGATCGCCATGATTCCCTACGGGCCCCCCATCACCATCCCGGCGTCGGGAGGCAGCTTCGACTTCAACATCTCCTTAACCAACAATGAGCCGACCCCGACGACTTTCGACACCTGGATCATGGTGCAGCTGCCCAGTAGTTCCTGGTATGGCCCAGTTTTAGGTCCGGTCAACTTAACCCTTCCGGGAAGCACCACCATAGACCGCGATCGCAGCCAGAGCGTCCCCGCAACCGCTCCGGCGGGGACCTACCTCTATGAAGGCCGGGTGGGCTTTTATCCCGACGCCATTTGGGATGCCGAGAGCTTCACCTTTGAAAAATCCCTCACCGGCGATGGTTCGCCGATTGCGGAATGGCTCAACACGGGCGAATCCTTCGACGATTTCCTGACCAACGCCCCCGATGAAGCGCTGCCTGAGGTTTACTCTCTGGGACAGAACTACCCCAATCCGTTTAATCCGGCGACCACCCTCAGCTTCAACCTGCCCGAAGCCGTCAAGGTACGTCTGAGCGTCTTTGACATCAGCGGCCGCCTGGTGGCGACCCTGGCGGACGGCTGGCGCCAGGCCGGCACACACGACGTCACCTTCGATGCCACCGGATTCGCATCGGGCCTGTACGTTTATCGTCTGCAGGCAGGCGACTTCATCGCCAGCGGCAAGATGGTGCTGATGAAGTAACGCGTTTGAAAAACCGGCAATCAATCAGTGGGTATTCCGCAGGGGTGCGGGATACCCACCTCAAATATTCGGATATCTTGTGTATCACCATTTACAGCAGGAGGTAGAATGAACGGAATGAAAGTTTCAATTGTGCTTTCGCTGGTGTTTCTACTGATGGCGGTATCGACTGCCTGGGGACAGGTTCCGAATTTCGATTATGGTTATTTCATGGCGGATTCGGAAAACTATATCGTCGATGGAAACGTCTACGTCATTCCGCACATGGGTGACTGGGACGATGACGGAGACGATGACCTCATGGTCGGCGTATTCTTCAGCGGAAATATCCAGTACTACGAAAACGTTTCCACCGGTGTCGAACCGGAATTCACCAGCTACGAACTGTTACAGGCCGACGGAAGCGCCATCTCCGTCTCCTATGGTTGATGCCACGGTGCAGCTCCATGGATCGTGGATTGGAACGAAGACGGTCTGAAGGACCTCCTCGTCGGTGAAACCAATGGCAAAGTTCGTTAC
>JALGZU010000368.1 GCA_025774735.1 candidate division LCP-89 bacterium
AAGCTCTGCTGGGGGCGGACCGGATCGGTTGCCATGTGCCGAACTACGTTGAGAATTTCCTAAAATCGGTCGAAGCCCTGACCTCGCATAGAGTGAATTTTAACGATTGTACGGTAGAGTTCAAGGGGAGGCAGGTCCAGGTTGGCGCCTGGCCGATATCCGTTGATTATAATCACCTTGAAACCCGCTCGCAGCTGCTTTCCAACAAGAAGAAGGCGCAAAAGATCCGGGACGGTCTGTCTGCAGACCGAATCATTCTCGGTGTGGATCGCATGGATTACACCAAGGGAATCCTCGAACGACTCTACGCCATCGATCAATTCTTTTCCAAGCATGTGCATCACCGAGGCAAGGTGAGTTTCGTTCAGGTCGCTGCTCCCAGCCGCAGCCAGGTCGGATCGTATCGAGAACTAAAAGAAAAAATCGATCAAATTGTCGGGGACATAAACGGAAAATACGCACAACTCGGGTGGACGCCTGTCCATTATTTCTACAAAGGATTCAGTTTCGAGGACGTCATCCGGCTGTATATGGCTGCGGATGTGGCTTTGGTGACGCCGCTTATCGATGGGATGAATCTAGTTGCCAAGGAGTATGTCAGCGTGCGCACTGACAATACGGGTGTGCTGATCCTGTCGGAACGCACGGGAGCCGCAAAGGAGCTTACCGAAGCGATCCCGGTCAATCCCTATGACGTCGAGAACACTGTCGATGCTCTGAATACCGCCTTAAAGATGTCCGCCAGAGAACGCCGCAAGCGTATGAAAGCGTTGCGAGGGCGGGTGAAGCGCTGGGATATTTTTAGATGGGTCAATGCCTTTCTATCCGGTCAACCTGCGCCCTTCGATAGCTAAAAAACAACCTTTGGAAAGGAAATGACTCATCTGTTTGACATTTGGGAGGAGGTCTCACAGTCTCTTAAAGCCTCCGACCTATATTATCTGGGCTTCGATTTTGATGGCACCCTGTCTCCTATTGTAGCGGATCCTGATGAGGCGCAGATTCAGCCAGAAGTTGGGCGATTATTGCGGGACCTATCCCTTTTTGAGAACGTCAAAATCGCTATCTTTTCGGGGCGGTCGCTTGAAGATATCCGTGGACGCGTCGCTATCGATGGGATAGCCTATTCGGGTGAACATGGCCTCGCTATCCAACTACCCGATGGTCAGGAATTTGAGAAAAATCTCTTTGATGGAAGCGCTGGGATACATCAGCAGATCGAACGGATCAGAGCGTTGACATCAATGATTGCGGGGGTGATGCTGGAATCGAAAGAGAGTTCGATCACGGTTCACTATCGCCAGGCTGCCAAGGGAGCCGGTGAAGAGTTGAAACCGATCTTGGAAAAGCTGCTAGAGGGGAGCGCCTTTCATTTACAGCCGGGGCGTATGTGCTGGGAAATCAATCCCAGAGTCCACTGGAACAAGGGCGAGGCGTACAATTGGGTAAAAGACCACTCCATTCCTGATGATTTGCACTGTTTCGAGATGTATTTAGGGGATGACCGTACTGATGAGAAAGTTTTCGAGGTCATGCCCGCCAAAGGATTTCCGGTGTGGGTGCGGTCATCAGAGAGAGAAAAATCAGATCACGCCAGGTACCATCTCGAATCGCAGTCTGAAGTGGTTGAAATACTTCGAAAGATTAACAATGAACTAACAGATAATCAATCATTGTAGAAACCGATTACCTATGCCTGAACCGTTTAATATCTGTACCGAAGCCGGACTGGTGGTCCATACGAATTACAGAGCCGAGAGCCTGAAATCGCTCCTGGATGGCTTGAAGAAGGTGTCGGGATCATCGATTTTCTATCACATGCATCATGCCTTGTTACGCCGGCATTTCGCACACAGCGATCATATGAACGATTTTGCACGTTGGGTTCTTCTCAATCTCGGCCAGACATCGCTGGCCGAACGCCTGACCTCCGTCGATCCCATGGGAACAAAGTCCGTTCGAGAAGCGCGTGAACAGTTGATCGCTTACGTGCAGGAATACGTTGGGGCGGGGGAACTCTTCTTCAGGGTTGCCGAAGGGAAGGAATTTCACTTCCTGGAACTGCACAGCGTGGTGCTTCCGTTAACCACCGTCGAGCCGGATCTGGAGGCGTTCTACCATGCTCTGAAAAAGGCGACACTGGGGACCTTCTTCTTTCACCTGATTGAAGCTCCCATCCGGTTGGAAAAACAGTCAAATGATTTTTCCGAATGGCTGCGTGAAACTTTCGGTGACGAAGAGCTCGCCCAGGCTATTGCCGGCGTGAATCCCTATATGTACAATCTCTGGGAATTAAAAGCAAAAATTTTGGAATGTGTCAGAAAAAGGCTCAAAGAGAACTGGAAGTCATGAAGGACCTCGACCGATACGCGTCAATCCTGGGTAAACCAGAAATCGATGAGATTAAGAAGCTCGGCAAGTATCTCGCCAAGAAGAAGGTTCAGCACATCAACTCGACTAAGTCCGGTGGTGGGGTGGCCGAAATTCTGCAGCGCTTGATTCCACTGATGGAGAGCCTGGGCATCGATGTGCGATGGGATGCCATAAAAGGCAGCACCGCCTTTTTCGACGTCACTAAAATGATCCACAATGCTCTGCACGGACAGGAAGTGGATTTTAAGATGGAGGACATCGAACTCTTCCAGGAGACCGTCAAGCAGAACGACAGCCTGCTGGACGAACCGGCTGACATCACCGTAATACACGATCCTCAGCCACTGCCTCTAATTAATTTCCGGAAAGAGAAGAATCGGCCCTTCTGGCTCTGGCGCTGCCACATCGATCTGTCAGAAGCCGATTACCGATACTGGGGCTGTCTGCGCCAATTCGTCGAGAAATTCGACGGATCCATATTTCATCTGCCGGAATACAGCAAGGGCCTGGCCATTCCACAATACATTATTCCCCCGGCTATCGACCCACTTTCCGATAAAAACAAGGAACTGCCTCCCGAAGAGGTTCAATCCATTATCGCCAACCTGGGCATCGATCCAGAGAAGCCATATATTCTGCAAGTCTCCCGGTTCGACCGGTTGAAGGATCCCGTTGGGGTCGTTCAGGCCTACCGGATGGTCCAGAAGTGGTACGATGCTCAGCTGGTACTGGCGGGTGGCGCTGCAAGCGACGATCCGGAGGGTGTCAAAGTACTTGAAGAGGTGAGGGCTGAAGCAAACGCCGATCCCAGCATACACATTCTGGATCTGCCGCCGACGAGCCACCAAGAGATCAATGCCCTGCAGCGGGGTGCACACATCATCGTACAGAAGTCACTGCGAGAGGGATTTGGTCTGGTTGTCACCGAAGCTATGTGGAAGGGGAAACCGGTGGTTGGCGGGGCCGTGGGCGGAATTCGATCCCAGATCATCC
>JALGZU010000369.1 GCA_025774735.1 candidate division LCP-89 bacterium
AGCAGGGAGGAAGTCGAAGATAGATTGTCCTATGACTTTGCTGGTAGACTGACCCGAGAAGGTATGGTTGATGTAGAGGATTTTGCCGTGCTGGTCCAGTTTGATGAGTACGTCGGGATTATTTTCAACCAGGACCTGCCAGTCATTTTCCAGGGTGGGATTCGACTTTTTCACCGGCGATTTACTACTTGAAGTACGCCCGGCCGCTTTGAGCCGTGTATTCTTCGGTTTTCTGCCGGTTTTTTCGGTGATATTCTTCCCGCTCATCGGTCCTCAATCATTTCGTGTCAGGTCGTCCGGGTGAGTTCAAAATAGCAGCTGCCACCACCCAAGCGGAGAAAAAAAGTGTCCCCGCGGACCTGTCGTATCCACACTTATCGATATAGCAAAATATCCAATATGCACTATAGGGAAGTATCGTTGAGATACAAAGAGAATTCGCACGTATTTTAACCATCCGGAATCCGGCGATGCGGGGAAGGTAAAAACTTACCCTAGCGAAACGATGTTCAGAAAGAACGATTGAACCAGACTCGTCTGCGGAACTCGCCAGCTGAATTTCGCCAGGTTCCGCCTACGTTCCTGTCAACCAAATTTTAGGTTGTTAAGAAAAAAAAGTGATTTCAAGCTGGCGAATTTACTGTATTATTCTTATAATATGCCTGATCGGTAAGATCGAAGAGAGGGCAGGAAAATGTGGTGAATATATATATCAGAAGGAGCGATATCATGAGAGTTCTTCAGATGATCGCGGTTGTGACGCTGCTGTGCGCGGCGACGGGAATTGCCTGGGGGCAGGATACGCTTTACGTAGAGGAGTTCACGGACGGTAACCTCAGCCTGAACTGGTTCGATCCCTGGGTGGAGGGGGATAGCATCCTGACCGCCAACATGCCGGGTAACCCGTCCGGAGACGGCTGGGTCGGCGCGGTGACGAATGAGTTTTCCGGCGGGGGCGTCGGTACGGCCTTGGCCGGTGAACTGTCCATGGCGGATTATGAAGTGCAGGCACAGATCTACTGCACGGTCAACACAGGGACCTACCACGCCGTCATTGCGCGTTGGGATACGACCGGGGAGATCAATAGTTATTACTACTTCCGTTCCGACTTCGATGCTGATCAACGGCTCCAACTGCGCAAATATCCAGGCCAAGGTGGAATGGGCGAAACCATCATGGAATGGGTCGGAGGCGCTGTTCCTGGCGGCGTGCCCACTGTGGATGGCTGGCATCATATGGCGCTGAAATGCGAAGGGAACCAGCTCTGGGTTTACTGGGATAGGGTGGAACTCTCGGGCTGTCCCTATACAGACAATGACCAAAGCAACGGCTGGTTCGGTGCGTACGTGTTCAACTTTATGACCACGGAGCTAACATATTGCGACGATTTCATCGTACTCGGAGAGGCCATGGGCGTGCCTTCGAATCCGGTGAAGACGGCATTGCAGCCGGTGAGCCTGAGTATCACCGAGGCGTACCCGAATCCCTTCAATCCGACGGTAGCGCTGCGTTACGAGAATGTTCAACCCGGCACTCTCACTCTGACGGTGTTCGACGTGGCTGGCCGGCCAGTGGGCGTGCTGGCGGACGGTTTCCATCCAGCGGGCGTCTGGAACGTGACCTGGGAGTCTCACCAGCTGGGCGCGGGCGTCTACTACGCCGTGCTGGAAGGTAACGGGCAGAGGTCGACGTACCCGCTGACGCTGGTAAAGTAGCGTAAGAATCCATCCCCGAACACTCTGAGCCTATCTGAGACTCGTATGACAGGGACAATAATGGGTGCTCGAAAACACGCACTTAACAATCTACTCACGATCATAATCGGGGCGTTGGCCGTGTTGGTGGTCTTCGCCCCGATTCTCCATGCCGCTCAGAACGGGAAACTGGCAGGGCGGATCACTCACGTGGAGAGCGGAGAAGCGTTGATCGGCGTCAACGTCATTGTTGAAGGTACCCGCCTGGGCGCGGCCACCGACCTGGGGGGTGAATATTTCATTCTGAACGTACCTCCGGGCCGGTACATGGTCAAAGCCTCCGCGGTGGGTTTCGTGGCACAGAATGTTATCAACGTGCTGATCAGCAGCGACAGGACCACGCGCCTGGACTTCGCCCTCGATCCGTCTTTCCTCCCCATGGAGGAGGTGACGGTCGTCTGGGAGAAGCCTCCCGTGGACGTCCAGGAGACCTCCATGCGGTCCACCGTGAGGCAGGAGACGATCGAAGACCTGCCCGTGCAGACGGTGGATGATATCCTGGAACTGCAGGCGGGCGCGGTCACCGACGCCGACGGGGAACTTCACCTGCGCGGTGGGCGGTCGGGCGAACTCGTCTATTATGTGGATGGTCAGCGCATCGAGGATCCGGTGACCGGCCAGAGTTCACTGTTCATTCACCGGGAGGCTATCGAAGAACTGTCGCTACTCTCGGGGACGTTCAATGCTGAGTACGGCGACGCCATGTCGGGCGTGGTGCAGGTGATCACGCGTGAGGGCGGCGAGGATCTTCGAATCGACCTCGATTACTTCACCCCGATGCTGAACAGCAGCCCCTATCGGCAACCGGATTGGGTACAGGTCGGTAGCGATTCTCACCGCGACGCTGATGGCAATTCGCTCTATGAACCGGAAGACGTCTGGCTGGACGACTCCGACGACTACCGGTTCCTGGATGACCCGCTGGCTTTACCGGGACGGCTACAACTGGGGATTGGCGGCCCGGTAAAGATCGTGCCGAACGCTTCCTACTTCTTCAGTTCTGTGATACGTAACGAGAACAGCCACCTGCCGTTCGGGTACGCGCAGGACCGGGGTTTACAGGGGAAGCTGGCCTGGAGTTACGGCAGCGGCGGCAAGGTGGCGTTGTCGGGCGGGTACAGCTGGCAGGAGAACCAGTACTACAGCCACAACTGGAAGTACCAGCCGGATCATTACCACAAGCATTTCATCCGCGACCGGCATGCCGAGCTGCAGTGGACTCATCCGCTCGGCCAGAATCTCTACTTCAACGTCTTCACCGGTTACCATCACAACCGCCACGACGCTAAAATCTTCGAGGAGTGGGAGGACTACCTGGACGCAGGCTACCAGCAGGAGGATTTCACTTACTACGATCCCTTCTACGGGGAAGAGGACTGGTCCGACCTCTACAGGGAGAGTCGCACGACCACCTATTCGGTGGGCGCGAATGCGACCTACCAGTACGGCAACCACCACCTGTTGAAATCGGGCGTGGAAGTGCGGTCACTGGATATCGACATGCTGGATATTGACGAGCTGGAGATTGGCCCGGACAACCAGCCGACGGGGATCGTGGATATGTATGAAGAGCATCCCGTCGAACTGGCGGCTTACGTCCAGGACAAG
>JALGZU010000370.1 GCA_025774735.1 candidate division LCP-89 bacterium
AAAACTGCTTGAAAATACCTTTCGTTCGATCAATATCGGGCTGGTTAACGAGCTGGCCATCATGTGCGACCTGTTGAAGGTGGACGTATGGGAGGTGATCGAAGCTGCGGCGACGAAACCTTTCGGTTTCATGCCCTTTTACCCCGGACCAGGATTGGGGGGACACTGCATCCCGGTGGATCCCTCCTACCTGTCCTGGAAACTCCGCACCCTGAATTACCGGGCCCGCTTCATCGATCTGGCTGTGGATATCAACCGCGGTATGCCGGCCTACGTTGTACAGAAGGTGGTCGATGCCCTGAACACGGAAGGCAAGTGCCTCCATGATGCCAGGATCCTGGTGCTCGGCATTTCGTACAAGCGCGACATCGATGACATCCGCGAATCACCGGCGCTCGACATCATCGGACTATTAAGGGATAAGGGGGCGAAAGTCGTCTACCATGATCCCTACGTTGCAGGCTTTTCTTACAACGACATCAGCATGTCCTCAGACGAGTTGACTCTTGAGATCCTTTCTGAACAGGATTGCACGCTCATCGTTACCGATCATACTGCCATCGATTATCAATGGATTCTGGACCATTCCCGGTTGGTACTGGACACGCGCAACGCCACCCGGAACTTGTCGTCGAAAAACGGCCGGTTGGTGAAACTCTAACTACTTTATGCTGCGAATCCTGAACATCGTGGGCGCACGCCCCAATTTCATCAAGATCGCACCGATTCTGAAGGAGATGTCCGGTTATCCCGACCGAATAGATCCACTACTGGTAAATACCGGTCAGCATTACGATCCGGAGATGGTGGATCTCTTCTTCGAAGACCTGGAAATCCCCCAACCGGATATCAGCCTGGGGGTGGGATCGGGATCGCACGCGAGTCAAACCGCCCGGATAATGGAAGCGTTCGAGCCGGTCTGTCTTAAGACGTCTCCGGACCTGGTTCTGGTGGTCGGCGACGTCAATTCAACCCTGGCTTGCAGCCTGGTCGCCTCGAAGCTGGGCATCAAAATAGCGCACGTTGAATCGGGATTGCGCAGTTTTGACCGGTCAATGCCCGAAGAGATCAACCGGGAAGTGACGGACATGCTGTCTGATTACCTCTTTACGACCAGCGAGGAAGCCAGAACCAATTTAGAGCGAGTCGGTATCCCGTCTGAAAAAATCTTCTTTGTGGGCAACGTGATGATCGATTCCCTTAACATGAACCTGCCACGAGCCCGCAGCCGTCCGGTCCTCGAAGAACATCACCTGAAGAAGGGCGCCTTCGGATTGATTACGCTGCACCGCCCTTCAAATGTCGATAATCCCGAAATATTAGAAAGTATCCTGGATTCCATCGAGAGGATTCAAGAGCGTGTCAGCCTGATTTTTCCGGCTCATCCCCGCACGGTCAAAACCATTCGGAAGTTTAAATTCGAAAAAAGGCTCAGGCGGATGAAGAACTTGAACGTCATCACACCACTTGGGTACCTCGATTTCCTCGCCGTGATGGATCGGGCGGCGTTAGTGTTGACCGACAGCGGGGGCATCCAGGAGGAGACCACGGTCCTGGGAATTCCCTGTCTTACCCTGCGCGAAAACACCGAACGCCCCATCACCATTGACCGGGGAACCAACGTTCTGGTCGACCTGAACAACGGCAAAATCGTCGACGAAGCCTTCCGGATTCTTGATGGAGGAGGGAAGCAGGGACAACTGCCGCCTCTCTGGGACGGTCAAACCTCCAGTCGAATCGTTAAAATCCTGCTGAAGGAACTCACAGTATAGCGAGAGGTCTATACGAAGTAATAGTCATTAATGGACATCGCCTATAAGGGTGTTTTTTTTTGGGTTTTATAATGACAAGCGTAAAAAATTTAACGGGATTTAAAAAAATGCTTGACTTTAACAGTTTATTATTGTATCTTTCGGAGACTAAAATAATGGCAGAATTTAGCTAGAAACTTTTAACATTACTGTAACTCAACAACTATTATCAAGCGATGGCAGTGAGAAAAGAGTGAAAGGAGGTGTAGACAAACTAGTTAACCGGGGATAAGTTTTAAAGAAAATCCGATGACTTGAGAAGCTTGCGAAGCGCGGTTCACTGAACAATTTAAGTCAAGTGACACTTAGGAGGAGTAAAAATGATGAGGACTACATGCTTTTTAATCGTCGGTTTGATGATCGCCGCATCGGCTTTTGCGACCGGACCTGTTGCCGCAGTGGCTCCCGAGGACGGCGGTGAAACAAGGATTGGCGAACCGATCATGGCCAAGAGCTGGACGGATCTGGTGAGCTGGACTATGCTTCCCGATGCTGCCAGCACGTTCAGGCGCGCGGGCGGCGCTGCCCTCGGAGGTTACTTCTACGTCTTCGGGGCACAAACTGTGGCTCACGCTGAGGCCTTTCAAATGCCCGGCGGGCCCTGGGTCCCATCGACACCGGCGCCAATCGGTACCTGTAACTGGGATGCGGTCTCCACCGGAACCCACATCTATCTCGTGGGCTGCTACAATCCCGGCTACCTGGCCAATATCCAGCGCTTTACACCGACTGGTGGTGGTGCTGGCACCTGGGCTCAGATGGCTCCCTATCCTGCCGGCGGAGCTTGCGGTGTCGCAGCTGCCTATGATGACATGATGAACTGCCTTTTCACAGCGGGTGGAAATCCAGGCCTGACCAATGCCTACCGGTACGATATCGGCGCGAACACGTGGACAGCCATCGCCTCTCTACCGACTGTCCAGAAGTACTGCGGCGGCGCCTTCGTGGACGGCAAATTCTACGTCGTGGGCGGGTATGACACCCCGAATCTTATCCAGGAATACGATCCCATATCCAACAGCTGGACAACTAAAGCCCCCAGCCCCTACCCCATGTATTTCCCCTTCAACAGCACCGCCTCGCTCGAGGATCATGTAGCCGTGCTCGGCGGCGGTGGACACTCCCCTCCCTCCTGGCCTCAGACTGATGTCGTTCAACTCTATAATCCCGCCACAGATACCTGGTCGGTCGAAACTCCGCTACCGCAGGTCGTTGGCGTGAACGCGGCGGATTACGCCGGTGGGGGCACCTGCTACAGTGCTGGTGGGAATGCCGGGGGGTCAGACGTGAGCTGGGCGAACCGTGGTGACGGCTTCCCCGGCGGTGGACCGCCCCCTAATGTAACGGTGTTCCTGGATCCGACTAGTTCGACGATCATTCCCGCAGGCGGCGGCAGGCTCGAGTTCGTCATCGGTGCGACGAACAACGAGCCCGGTATGGCCACCTGCGACATCTGGACCGATGCCACGCTGCCCGACGGCAGTATCTTCGGCCCCATCATCGGCCCCGTAAATAAGACTTTCAATGCCGGT
>JALGZU010000371.1 GCA_025774735.1 candidate division LCP-89 bacterium
GAATCGTTCACCCAGAGCACCCCTTTGACTTCACGCACCGTTTCCAGGCGGTGAGGCACACCGGGGAATTCTCTGAGTGACCGGGCGATCAAGTCCTCGGCTATCCCTAATTCCCACCCGGTACAAGCCACTGCCAGAGCGTTCTCCAAATTGTGCCTGCCGGGAAGGGACAGCTCCGTGCCACTCATCAGGACTGTTTGACCTTCGTCTCCGAACAGGACGATCTGATCATTCACGACACCAGCACCTACCTCTTGGGGTGCATCCGTGCCGAACGATAATCTCCTCCCCGGAGCCGCCATTGCTCTACTGGATAGTTCGGTATCGAGGCGGTTGTATATCAGAGCGTCCCCTGAACTCTGCCGTTCAAAGATCCTGCATTTTGCGTCCAGATAAGAGCCATAATCGGCATACCGATCGAGATGGTCGGGCGAAAAGTTCGTAACTATGGCGACTCGTGGATTGAACCTGACCACGTCTTCGAGCTGAAAGCTGGATATCTCTACAACGGCCGTATCGTAGTTTTCAGAACTGTCTATCATCCCAGAGAAGGGATACCCCACATTGCCGCAGACCGCCACCCGGTGACCCGCACGTCGAAATAGATCACCCAACCACTCCGCGGTGGTGGTTTTACCGTTCGAACCGGTCACACCAACTACGATGCCGTCGAAAAACCAACCGGCGACTTCGATCTCAGAGACCACTAACTGGCTTCGATGGCGGGCCTCTTCAATTATAGCGTTATTTCCCGGTACTCCGGGACTACGAACGATAAAATCACAGTCCAAGGCACGATCCGTGTGCCCGCCCAGTTCGACGTCTGTTCCGGATGCTATGAGCACTGCGGCATCTCTTTCAAGAGCCTCGTTTTGGGCGGATTCGCTGACGTATAACCGGCACCCCGCATTGGACAGGAGTTTCGTCACCGCAAGCCCGCTGCGCGCCATGCCGAGCACTGTTACATCGAGACCGATGAGGTCCGGGGGCAGCTCCTTCCAATTATGAATATCCTCAGCCGTCAGCATCGCAGAGCTCATCGGATTTTAAAGGTCGTCAAGGAAACCAGTACCAGGAGGATCTGAATGATCCAGAAGCGCACGACGACCTTCGTCTCGGCCCAGCCGAGCTGCTCAAAATGATGGTGGATGGGGGCCATAAGGAAGATCCTTCGCCCTTCGCCGAAACGGTGCCGTGTATATTTAAAATACCCTGTCTGCATAATGACGGACAGCGCCTCGATGACGAAAACACCGCCGATAATGATCAACAAGAACTCTTTTTTCACCAGAACGGCCAGGGTTCCTAAGGCTCCCCCCAGAGCCAAACTTCCAGTGTCTCCCATGAACACTTCCGCGGGGTGCGAATTAAACCATAAAAATCCCAGAGCGGCACCCATCAAGGCGGCACAGAAAACTGTCAACTCCCCACAGGTATCCAGGTAGATTATGTTCAGGTAATCGCTGAATTGAATGTGTCCGGAGACGTAGCAGATGAGAGCGAACGCGGCCGCGGCAATACCCACTATGCCGATGGCCAGGCCATCCAATCCGTCGGCCAGGTTCACGCCGTTGGAGGTTGCCGTTATGACCAGGACAATCATGGGAACGTATAAAAGGCCGAAGTTGAAGAGCAGGTTTTTGAAAAAGGGGATGGTAGTCTCCGTGACGTGCTGTGAAAAATTCAAACCAAGGGCTCGGGGGGCTGACAACAGAATGATACCGATGATGATTCCCAGTGAAATCTGACCGGCCAATTTGTAGCGCGCTACCAAGCCTTTTTTCTTCTTCTTGATGGTTTTGAGATAATCGTCCCAGAAACCGACCATTCCCATCCAGGTAGTCGCCAGGAGTATCAGCCCCACATAGAGACTGTCCAACCTCGCCCAAAGCAGCGTCGGGATGACCACGGCGCAGAGGATAATCAATCCCCCCATCGTCGGGGTACCCTTCTTGACGAGATGCGACTGGGGACCGTCCTGGCGAATCTCCTCGCTGATCTGGTGTTTCTGGAGTTTGCGGATGATAAAAGGCCCAACGACAAAACTTATCAAGAGAGCGGTGATGGCAGCTCCGGCAGATCGAAAGGTGATGTATCGAAAAACGTTAAAACCTGAGATAATCTCATTCAGAGGATAGAGCAAGTGATAAAACATCAGGACTGCCCTCCATGTAGATAGCGCTTGATCCTGGAATGAATGCGCTCAAAACCCATGCCGTGCGACGCCTTGAGCAGAAGAGCATCTCCCGCGCTCAGGGTGCGGATGATCTCAGTTACCAACCGGGTGATATCCAAGCTGTCCTCCTGGTAATGTAGCACGAGGTCCGGAACCTGCTCTCGCGCATGTTTTATCTCCTGACCGACTAAGAACAGCCCGTTGAGACTGCTCGCTGCCAGTAACTTTCCAATGAGGCGATGCTCTTCTGCACTGGCTTCTCCCAGTTCCAAATGATCTCCAAACACGGCATAGCGCTTCCCAGTGACGTTCAAGGAATCCAGGAATTCGAGAGCGGCCTCGGATGAGGCCAGATTCGCGTTGTAAGCATCGTCGATGACCAAGATACCCTCGATTTCTTCCACCTCCATCCTGCCTTCGACTGGCGGCAAGTCTGCAAAGGCACGGGCAATGTCTTCCAGGGGAACTCCGAATCGGTCGGCGACAGCGGCGGCAGCCAGGGCGTTGGTAACCTGGTGACGGCCATACCAATTCAGGGTGAAATCGGTGTTGCGCAATTTAAAACGCCCTTTCCCTTCAGCGGTAGAGGGGAGTATTTCCGCGCAGACCATCTTATCGCAATGTTCCGCCGCCAGCTCCGCATCAAATCCAAAGCAGATAAGAGAATCCGCCTCCGTATTCATTTCACGGACATGAGGGTCATCGCTGTTGATGAATGCAGTGCCGGTCGACGGCAGTGAGCGCAGCAGCAGCTCTTTTTCCTTCATCACCCCCGCCAGGTCCCCGAACCCTTGAAGATGAGCCGGCCCCACGTTCAAAACAATACCATAATCCGGCTTTGCGATCGAGGTCAACTGAGTGATGTCACCGGGTTGATTCGTACCCATTTCAATGATCGCCAGCTCAGTTTTAGGGCTTATTTCCAACAAAGTCAGCGGAACACCGATATGGTTATTAAAGTTCCCAGGAGACTTAATTAACTTGAATCTTCTCCGCAAGGCCGCCGCCAGATGCTCCTTGGTGGCCGTTTTACCGTTGCTGCCCGTCAGAGCAATGACAGGGAGGTGAAAACGACTCCGGTGCATCTTCCCCAGTTCCTGCAGGGCATTCAAAGGATCGGAAACGATGATGTACCTGGCACCCGGAATGGTTTTAGCCTGT
>JALGZU010000372.1 GCA_025774735.1 candidate division LCP-89 bacterium
TCCGACTGAACTTCCTGCAGGGAATAGATCATGTAGCCGATGAGATCACCGTTGAACAGAGCCAGGACGGCCTCCCGCGGATCGGCGACGAGTCTCTCTCGCCAGTAGCGTTCATTACGGCTCAGCAATCCGTTGGTCTGTCTCGCCTGGGCTTCGTAGAACTCCATCAGCTGCGACAGGTCATCCTCATTGTATAATGCTGTACCGAGTTCCGACTCTTCCTGGGTATCCGCATAATCGGTAAACTGCGTGGTTTTGATGTGATGCTGACGGATTTCGCCGCTGTAACCCCATCCGAGATTACGGTAGAACCGGAACGAGAAGGGATGCAGCAGACTGGCGGACACCTCCTGCTCCTCGAAAATCTGGAGAGCTTCTCCGATCAAGAATCCGGCTGCACCTTTCCTGCGTTGATCGGGAGCCACTGCTACATTCGCGATCCCCACAACCGGGATCGCGACGTTTTCCTGAAATTGAGTAAACCGATAAGCGGTCATGCTGGCGATGAGCGCATCGCCCTCCTCAACCACGAACACATCTTCGAATCCAGCCCGGGGATTGTTCACGTACACGTCGCGTCTACCCTCTGCATCAAGCTTGCTCAATGGATAGGACCTTTGGTGCAGTTCGACCAAACTGTCCAGGTCAGCATCTTCAGCATTTCTCAGTTTTAACGCCATCTCGTTCTCCTACGATTCCGCCTCTCGCAGTTTCTTCCTTAAAATCCGTCCGTTGGGGCTTTTGGGCAATTGCTGATAAAATTGAATGTAACGCGGACATTTGTAACGCGCCAGCCTCTCACGGCAATATGCGGCCAACCGCTCCGCAGTGACATCACTATCACCGTCGCAGACGATGCACGCTTTGATCTCCTCACCCTGAACCGGATCGGAGATGGAAATGACCGCCGCCTCTTTGATCCCGGGATAGGACAGCAGCAGTTCCTCGATTTCGGCCGGATAAACGTTAAATCCGCCCTTGATGATCATATCCGTTTTGCGATCGAGAATATAAAGATATCCGTTCTCATCTTCCCGGGCCAGGTCACCGGTGTAAAACCAGCCGTCGCGCAGAACTTCAGCCGTCGCCTCGGGCCGGTTCAGGTAGCCCTTCATGAGGTAGTCGCTGCGGATGACGATCTCACCCACCTGGCCGGCAACTACCTCGTCACCTGCATCATTCAGGATTTTGATTTCGACCCCCTCGATGGGGGTTCCGATTGAACCGGGCCGGCTACCCAGATGGAGGTGACTAAAGGTTGCCACGGCGGTGGTTTCGCACAATCCGTAGCCTTCCAGGATTTCGGTTGAAAACTTTTTCTCGAAGGCGGTCAAAAGCTCCGGTTTCAAAGCATGCCCGCCGGAGACACAATACCGCACTGAATTGAAATCATATTGATCCGTCCTCGGGTGCGATTCAATCAAGTTGTACATAGACGGCGTTGCCAGGAAGATTGTGATCTTGTGCTCCTGGACAGCCTTCATAATCCCTTCAGGGCTGAAGTCAGACAGCAGAACGACAGAGGCGCCCGCCGCCAGGGCCGTATTCATGACGGCGGTCTGCCCGAACGCGTGAAAGAAGGGCAGCAATCCGAGTAGCCGATCCCGGGGACGTACCTGCAGCAGGTTTGCGCATACCCGGGCATTCCCTGTGAGGCTGCGATGAGTAAGTTCAGCACCCTTGGGACGCCCGGTGATGCCTGCCGTGTAGAGAATAACGGCAGTATCACTCGAAGCAACCATCTCTGGCTCAGGCAGGGATTCGTGCCCTTCCAACAGGGAATCGAATGCGAGAATCCCATCCGGCAAATCTTCCCCTTTGAAAATGGAATGTCTCAGCGTCACCAGTGAGCCAGACGCCGAGGTGATATCCTCCAAGTTCGCTTTATCCGCAATAATGGCTCGAGCTTCGCAGTCTTCCAGAAGGTAATGGAGTTCGCGCGCCCGCAGCATCCAGTTCGTCGGGACGACCACTGCGCCCACCGATAAAACAGCATAGTATGCGATAATGTATTCGGGGACGTTGGGCAGCATCAGCATGATCCTGCTGCCCTTCTCAATGCCCAGCGACTTCAATGCCGCGCTCAGGCGGCCGACCGAGTTCCAGATACTCTGTGCGGATATAGCCTCGCTACCGTGAATGTAGAGTATTCTGTCTGGATGTGTATCCGCTTGTGTTTTAAGTAGATATGCCAGATTATGAGATATATCAGTCATCGTCCAGATATAGTCCTTTCAGTACGTCAGTCGTTGCAGAAATGGTCTATCCAGTATTGAAAGCGTGAACCGTAGATGCGGTCGTAGAGTTCCATCTGATCGGGCACGATGTTGGCGGCGGCGCGGCGGGTTTCATCGGCCAGAGTTCGCGCTTCTGCCCCGGTCAAGGCTCCCGTGACAATGCGCCGGCCGGCAGCATCGACCAGACGCTGCAGAGCCCGCAGTTTCCGATCCTCCTCCTGTTGTTCGGGCGTGAAACTATCGTACAGCTTGTCCATCGTATCCTCAGGGTGCTTTCCAACCCCAGGCTTTGAGTTTTTCCCGCATTCGCTCCAGGTGGCTGCCCGGCCAGTAAATCCTGCCACACACGGGGCAGCGGTGGAACTCCTGATACGTCTGATAGATTTTCTCAGGTACTCTATCCTTCGCTTCAGTGCGAAGCAGGGAGGTCAGGATACGGTTGCATTTCAAACAGCGTGAAAACGGCTCCGAGGCTTCAAGAACCGGGTATTGCTCTGACAGCGCGGCGAGTTGTTCTTTTAAGTCCTCCGCCTCAACCAGGAAATAGCGGATGCCGTATTGCAAACTCGGCGTTGAGATGCCGGTCCGAATCCAAATCCGGCGCTCCTCGATGGCGCTCCGGACGGCGTCCCGCAACGGCACATCCCCCCGACTTACGGCGTCCATACCCAGCATTCTCAAAGCTTTGGTCAAGGGATATAGCTCACGGTCGAGGATGAATCTGGGAGCCTCGGTGTTCACATTAGCTTCTCCCGGTCCAGCGACCGGTACTGGATCGCTTCGGCAACGTGCACGGACAGAATGTTCTCCGCTCCTTCCAGATCGGCGATGGTTCGCCCCACTTTGAGGATGCGATCGTAGGCTCGTGCCGACAAGCCCAACCGATCAATGGCGCTGCGAAGCAGGTTCATCCCCTCCTCATTCAGTAGGCAATACTTCTGCAGGTCGCTCGACGTCATGTGAGCGTTGGCGAAGACCCCGTCCAAACCCTTGAACCGGTTCTGTTGTACTTCCCTGGCTTTCTGTACCCGGCGGCGAACAATTTCCGATGATTCACCGCCGGAGAGGCCTGCCAGATCTTCAAACTTCACCGCCGGC
>JALGZU010000045.1 GCA_025774735.1 candidate division LCP-89 bacterium
CGTCCTCTTTGAAGTCGCCTACGTCGTCCTATCAAAACCCTATCGCACCTGGGCAATAATCCGCAACCTCGGTTTGATGTTGTTATCCGTAGCGGTCGTTTATGTTCCCCTGGTCTTCGCCACCATCCGGCAGATCGACATCTACGAGATTGGAGGCTCTTCGCCTGCCGGCAGCGCCAGCCTGATCCGCATAACGCTAGTGGCAGTCAAGCAATTCTTGGGCGGCTTTTACCGCATTCTGGCTGATTATTACTTCATGGATATCGGCGGGGCGGGGGTGTCGAGAATTGCCGGATTGGAGCGGCTACTTTTTGCCGCCACCCTACTCCTGGCGTTCGGCCTGCCGCTGGTGGTGCTGATTTACCTCATCAAATTCAAACCTAAAGGGGGCCTGTTTCTAGCGCTGGCGTACCTGATTCCCTTCTAGCGCTGGCGTACCTGATTCCCTTCTTCCAGGTTTTCTGGGAAGGGACCGATCCCCGGCGATTTACCCCATCAGCAACGATGCTCTACGCGTTGATCGCACTGGCATATTTTAGCTGGAAGAGACCGTTGCGTATAGCCGTGATCGTCCTTTTCCTGTTCGTCAGCACCTTTTCACTGGAAAAGATGTACGCCATGTCCAGTTCGATCGCCAAGCCCGAGGATTACCGTCAGGTGAGCAGGATCATCCAGGAAAATCGCGTTTCTAACGATGCTGTAGTTTACCACGGGGGTACCTGCGGGAATCAGACCTGGAGGTTCTACGATCCGGGCGGTACGATCTTCGGCAACCCGAATTACGATCCCCACAATTTCACCCTCTCTTCCATCGTGCGCGCGGAGGAGATCTTTTCCGAGGAGCTGTTCACTGTGACGATGGATACGCTGTTGGCAGCCCACCCCAGCGTCTGGATGGTGATCTCGAACTACAACCCCCCAAAAGTGCTGCCCTTCGTGCAGAAATGGTACGATAAATACGCTATCGAAACGATTTACACTGACCAGTATCTTCTGCTCCTGAAGATCGCGGGACCGACCGTCGATCCTAAAACGAACCTTAACAATACGGATCATGAATAAACCTTTCGTCTGAAAATGAATCGTAAAATTCGCATTTTAATCGCCAAGCCCGGGTTGGACGGGCATGACCGCGGCGCCAAGGTGATGGCCTCCGCGTTCCGGGATGCCGGATTCGAAGTCATCTATGCCGGTCTACGACAGACTCCGGAGATGATCGTGGAAGCCGCCATGCAGGAAGATGTGGACGTGATCGGATTGTCCATCCTCTCCGGTGCTCATATGACGCTCTTCCCGAAAGTCCGGGAGCTGATGCAAGAGGCAAGCCTGGACGACGTTCTTCTGACCGGGGGCGGCATCATCTCCCCCGAAGATATCGAGGCACTCGAAAAAGCTGGAGTGGGCAAGCTATTCGGTCCAGGCACCCCGACCCAGGAAGCCATCGACTACGTGCGTCAGTGGGTGGCTGAACACACCAATAAGTAGCGCCTCATCTTTTTGCGGGTAAACCGTAAATCCCATCCGATCAACCTGGCGGGTGGTGCACCGTTTCAGTCCGTCGATCCCGCCACAGTTTCGGCTCTTTCCCATTTTATGAAACTAATGAGATCATTGACTTCCACCCGTCAACTTAAACCCTTCACCATCATCGAGGAGCACTTATGAAACCTGAAGAGGTGGTCAGCCTCGTCGAAGAAGAAAAGATATCCATCATCCGCCTATGGTTCACCGACATTCTGGGGCAGGTGCGCGGGTTTGCCATCACCCCGCGTGAGCTGCCCATGGCGCTGGAAGCCGGCATGGGATTCGACGGGTCATCGGTCGAAGGATTCGCCCGCATTCACGAGAGCGACCTGATGGCCGTTCCCGATCCGAATACCCTGAAGATCCTCACGAACGAGATCGGCGAGTTCCGATCCGCCATCATGTTCTGCGACCTGAAGACGCCGGAAGGGGAGCCTTATGAGGGCGATACGCGCTATGTGCTGCGCCGCAACCTGGAGAAGATCGCCGCGGAGGGCTTGACCATGAACGTCGGTCCCGAGCTGGAATACTTCTACTTTGAAGACGAGCACGGTGTTAAAGTGCTCGACGAAGTGGGTTACTTCGACGCCTCCGTCGTCAGCAAGGGAACCATTCTGCGTAAAAAGACGATTCAAGTCCTCGAAGATCTGGGTATTCCGGTCGAATATTCACACCACGAGGTGGCTCCGTCGCAGCACGAAATCGATCTGCGCTACGATGAGGCTCTGGCGATGGCGGACAAGGTCATCACCTACCGGTTTGTCGTGAAAGAGATCGCCCGTCAGAACGGTGTATACGCCACCTTCATGCCGAAGCCGATTTACGGGGAGAACGGTAGCGGTATGCATACACACCAGTCGATTTTCAAAAAGGGCACCAACCTGTTTTTCGACGCGAATAATTCCTATCACCTGTCGGAATTCGCGCAATCCTATATCGCCGGAATTTTAACACACATCCGCGAAATTACGGCCATACTGAATCAATGGGTGAATTCCTACAAGCGGCTGGTTCCCGGTTACGAGGCTCCGGCTTACATTTCCTGGGGTCAAAAGAACCGATCTGCTTTGGTCAGAGTTCCAAGATACCGCATTGGCCATGAGAAATCGACCCGCATCGAGGTGCGCAGTCCTGATCCTGTCTGCAATCCCTACCTGGCTTTTTCGGCGATGCTGGCTGCCGGTATGAAGGGCGTAAAGGAGAAGTATCCCCTGCCGTCATCCATCGAGGAAAATATTTACGAAATGTCTCCCGACATGCTGAAGGATCACAATATCGGGATGCTGCCGGGCAATCTCTCAGAAGCGATCCATAAGTTGAAAAGCAGCGAGTTGATGCGCGAAACGCTGGGTGATCACGTCTTCGATAAATTCGTGGCCAATAAACTCATAGAGTGGGGCCGCTATCGGGGTATCGTCTCACAGTACGAGCTGGAAAAATACCTGCCCATCCTCTGACCGGCTTTTCGGCGCTTACCTGTCTCGATTCCGATGAATAAAAAAGTGGACTGAGATAATCAGTCCACTTTTACGTTTTAGCAATGCTAGCCGTGACGTTACGGTTGATTCAACTCCTCTTTCAGCTCTTCCAGCTCTTCTTCCGCCTTCTGCCGCTCCGCCTTGATCTTCTCCAGCTCCAAGTCGATGTATTCCAATCCATCCTGCTCATCTACCACCCACTCGAACAGACTTTTACGATCGCGCAGGAGTTGCCGTGTTGTTCTGGGATCATCTACCTGGGAGAAGGGGGGCAGATGATAGAAGGCCGTGGCCGGGTTGTATGAGATCGTCCCGTTGAAACGCCAATCGGGATAGTTCGGCCATTCATCCCCCAGACCCGGCAGTGTGCTGTCATCTTCTTCATACAGGAGGACATCCATCGCCATGGTGAGACTGAAGCCCATGAACAGCTTGTATTTCACGCCCGGCGTCAACCAGATGGCATTCTCCCGGCTGTAGATCGTTTCGGCTGGATAGCGCGTGAAAAATGCCCCGGAGTTCTCCAGATAGAAATCAAAGTGACGGGTGGGATAGACGTAGGCCAGGCCGTAAACGATCTCTTGAGCCGCTTTGAGAGGGCTCTGCCCCAGACCTGCGTCGTTGTGATTGAGATATCCAAGGTTGGCGTGAAAGGCAGGAGCGTTGTCTTCGTACAGCGGATTCGTATAATAGGACAACAACAGATCGATCTCCCAATCGATCCCGTATCCGACATAGGGTTCCAGGTAGATGTTGTCCACGAGACCGGTGCGATAGCGCAACTGGTTCAGCAGGCCGAATTTAAAGTAGGCGTTCCCGAGCGTGAAGGGAAAGTTGCCGAGCTTGAACCGCAGGTAGGTATCGTCCGGAACCTGATCGAGTTTGTCGATCCCGATAACGTCTCCGTTCAGGTTCTGATAGAGAATCTGCGTGGCGCCCAACTCCATATGCTTACTGAATCCGAAATTGAAAGAGATGGCTGCGGTGCCCGTATTCAGCGTGTAATCGGAAACACCCTTCGTGTAGGCTCGAGCGTGCACTTTGATATTCAGCGCCCCGGGAGGAATCAGCGAAGGGAATTGCACAATGGTCAAGCCTTTCCCCCCGCAGAATTGCGTTGCGGATACCGGGATGCTGGTGATGAAAATTGCAAGGAATGCAATGTGCAGGATGCAGCCTAAGCCCCCTTTGCGCACACTCATCCTCTCCCCCCTGTTTGAGATGTGACTGGTTGCTGGTATTCGGCTGTACGATAATTAAAAAGGGAGCTCAAGTCAAGCGAAAACTGCCGTTTTTCATCCATAAGGAGAAAGAAGACGCTAAACCGGTCCGGTTGTACCCAGTCAAAATTGCAGGGATAAGCGGGGATTTTCGGCTTTGGTGTTCACCGGCGGGGTTGCCAACGAATCCGGCTACAAAAGCGTCTCCATAAGGTGACTTTTTCGGGAAGGATGTGGTTGACGTGCTGCGAGTTTCCGTGTAGCGGCTGCTCGCTTTTCTTCGCGTCTTGCGATGACGCGAAAATAGGGGATCCTCTGCCCGGACGAAATAATACCATCTTCGTCCAGATTGATGGGGAGAGCCTGGTCCGTGTGGTATGACGACAAGTCGGTCCCAATTGGTTGGTGGGCCGTGGCGGTGAAGGTCGTGACTTTAAGGGTCGTGTATCCAGCGGCAGCGAGCAGATGCTCCAGAGTCTGCGGGGTGAAGAACCACTTCGGCAGATCGACCGGCCACAACGCCGGTCCTTCCCCGTAAAGCGGATCTTCCCAACCGCTGAAATCCGGCAGGGAGACGACCAGGACGCCGTTGCGCCGCAGAATGCCGCTCATCTGTTCAAGGAAAGCGACCGGGTCATCAACTCTCTCGAGACTACCCTGGAGTCGGACTACGTCAAATTCCTCCTCTGAGATGCAAGTGGCGCATGGTGTTTGGCTCTGCTCTGCATGCGTTCCGTACTGCCCCGTTTCGGAGGAGGACTGCCAGCCATACAGGCGGGCTGTTTCGATGATGTCGAAACCGTCAAGTCCGACGTTTAACAGTGCACCGGGCGGAGGTCTGAAGAGCGCTATCTCCTCCATCTCTTCGAGACCCGTGTGAGGTAAGAACAGGGTATCGGGGGGGGTTGCTACTATCCCATTATTTAGCTCAGCATCGGATAGAAAGGGAGAGTACCTAATACTCCGGCTGGCTTCAATGGTCTGAGTAAGTTGATTCAACCGGCCAGCCAGGCCACAGCGGCTACATCTCAGCACGTGGCCGGTCTGGACAGCGATCCGGCGGCTTGAACCGCCGGATCCTGCGGAACACATCTGGGTTTCATGCGAGAAGATCCTTTCGAACTCCAATCCTCCGCACAGAATGCACCTGGTACTTCCCTCACCCCCCATTACGTACTCCTGGTAGCGTTTTAGGCGCCCTGCAGTTGACCCCGCCCCTTCTCACCAACACGACGGGATTTCCCCGATCCTGCAGCAACCACGGCGATCTTCGCCTTTTTGCGTCCGGATTTCGAAGCTACTGCTGCGTCTTCCTCGTATGCCTCCGCAACCTCCGAGCTGAACTGTATCGCGCCCATCGCCGCCTTTCTCAGTTCGCGCTCCGCTAATTTATGCTCTCCTAGAATTTCCAGATGCCGGGCGTTCTGCTGATGAAAGGAAGCTGCTCCATTCCCCCCACATGCCCGCAGATAATCCCTCAGCTCGAGGCGGTAGAAGTCCCGGCGGTCCTGATGCCCGACGTACTCGTACAACTGTGCCAGGCGGACATGAGCGCGCTGCCCAGAGAAGCGGTTGCAGGCGAAATGATAGCGGAACAGTTCTACCTGAACGTTTTCCTCCATCTTCTCGATCAGTTTCTGGACGCCTTCGCTATAATCCAGATCCTTGTAAAAGTCGGACAATCTCTCCAGCAGACGCATCTCCAGGAGGGGCAGGTGTTCGTAAACATTTTCCCCCAGCACCTTCTCGAGGGGCCTCACCAGCATGGCCACGGAGTTCGAGCCCAGCGGGATGGCGCACATTCTCTCGATGATGTCAACCTGAACGTTGACCGGAAGGCCGTCCATCAGATCGGCCGCCTTCGAGATGCCCTTCATCGGATTGGCGCTCTTCTTCAGGTTACGGACGTCCTGCTGTAACTTGAGGTATTTCTTTCCCGACGTCGCATTGTTGGGCTCACAATGTTGACCTTCGGGATCAGCGGCGTATTCCTTCAGTCTCCGCTTGATCGTCTGCACTAAGGGGGGCATGAAATGTGTCAGGTTGCCCCGGTTCTCGATGCATTTACGGGCGACCGAACCCAACTTCTTGCGGATCTTCTCCTGCGCCAGCAGATCGATAAGCGCCTGGGCGAAACTTTCGGGATCCTTCGGCCTGGCGAGGCGGCCGCTGCGGCCGTCCCGGATCAGGTCATCGATTCCAGGCACCCGGGTCGCGGCGATGGATAGTCCCTGTGCCATCGCCTCGATCAACGTCGTCGAATTCTCCTCGAAGTGCGTGCTCAGGGCGAAAATGTCCGTGGCGCATAGGATGTCGGTATGATCGCCTGGATCATTGATGATGCACACCTGATCTTCGAGGCGGAGTGCGAAGACCTTTTCCGCAACTCGGCGGCGTTCGGGACCGTCTCCCACCAACATCAGGATGAACTTGAGGCCGCGCTGCTTCAGCAGTTGGCAAGCCTCGAGAATCGTGTCGTGATCGCGGCGGCGGTCGAACGGCGCGATCATGGTGATCATCTTCAGTTCTGTATCTACTCGAAGCTCCTGGCGGAGACGGATACGGTCCTCTTTGGTCAGTTGAATATAGGTTGTATCGGCAGAATGGGGCAGCAGGTTCCCGACTCGATCGGCAAGTTCGGGAAAGACCTGTGTGAGAACCCGCTGCAGGTTGCGCGTGGCGGGCAGAATGAGGTCGCTGAAGTAAAAAGCTGAGAGCTCCTCAAACGAAGAAAACAGGCTGGGTTGATCGTCGACCTCGGCAATCACCAGAGGGACTCCTGCGGCTTTGGCGGCGATTAAAAAGGCGGCGCCGGCAGGATCGGGCAGCGCCGCAATGACTGCATCGGGCAAGTCGTCATCGAAGCAATCGGACATCGGTTGCATGTACTCCTGTCCATCGTCCGGCCGGAGTGATTCGATCTGAATCCCGGTCAAGGGGATACCGCTGTCGGCGAAGTATCCTTCCCCCTCTTCCTCTTTATTGAGGTGTGTTACGCCGACTTTAAAATCCTTCTTCATGAAGGGCATTCTGCGAGCGACTTCGGCAGCCTTTTCACTGCACAGATTCGGTTGAAAAACCTGGATTCTGGATTTCGAATTCACGCTGACCTCGTCTGTTTTATGGAAAGAAAACTGATTTGTCGTTCGGGATCGACTTATTCAAAGCGTCTGCCCCCCTTAAGGCAAAAGGCGTGCCCTTTGAACTTGCGTTTCACATAAACTATGAAATAACCGCAGATTATACTATCTTAACCTGATCCGTTACGGTCTTAATAAAGGCTGGCTTCGGGGAAATACCACCGGCATTTTGGTGGTGGAGGGCGAAAAGGTGGCGAAATACCGCCACTTTTGACAGAGCGGGGTTCAAAAAGAGATCAGATGGAGAGATTGAGGTCGGTTCAGGGGGGCGAAAAAGGGCAACATCAGACAGGAGGGATCACCACCAGAAAGCAAAGCCCCGATCATCATCAGGGTGTGATAATCGGGACAAACCGTTATGAAAAAGGTCAATTTTTGGGGGTGAGTCGTCTCCTGCTTGTGCCAGGATCCCCTCCCGGCAGCAAGGCATGCGCCATTTCCATGGCGGGACCGGTCAGTTTTCTCGTGAGCTGCTTCTCAGAATCCTACAGCGTCAACAGCTTCAGGCGACACCGCCCAGAGCTGCATTCTGCAGTTCCAGAAACGTGCCCACCGCCTCTCCCAAATCCGCCAGCCTCATCGGTTTTCTCAAGCAGACGTTTGGAGTGACGTCACCCGCCTTAACCTCAACCGGATCATCATCCCCTGTCAGGAAGATCACCGGGGTGTGCGGACAAACCCGGCGGACTTCCCGCAGCAGTTCGTAGCCATCTAAGCCAGGGATGTGAACATCTGTCAGCAGTAGATCGGGCGCAGAGTGACCGGTTTTGAAGAGTTCGAGGGCGCTTAATCCATCCGTTTCCAGCAATACTGTCAAACCCTGATACGAAAAGTAACGCTCGAGTAGCTTCCCCAGGTCAGGGTCATCCTCAACGACAAGAACGGTCCAGCGCGGTCGCACTCGTTCCGGGTTAGCTTGGGTCATGTAGAAATTGCTTAACGTCGAACAGGTCCCGAATGGTCTCCTCGATTAATGGATATCGGGCGGAATTGCCCCGCTGAAGTGAATTGTGTCGCAGCGTCCAAGGCGGCAGTGCGCGACTTCAGCCATTGCCCCTCTGATTGGGTAGTACCCGCAAGGGCTTCAATTGGTTCCACGAATACTTCCAGACACCACTCTTTGTCCGGTAAATAATCGATATAGAAGATCCCGTAATAATCCTCATACATGATGTACGAACGGGCTGCGGGGGCGGATAAGTCGTAGTAGGGACGCGGGAAAATCGTGGGAATATAATCGTACTGGTAGTAGCCGACGCAGAACAGATCGAGGCTGAGCGGCCAATCGACCGTCCATGTGTTCCACCCGAGTATGGGATTCAGGGTCGAAGTCTGGTAGAGTAAGCCGTTCTCCATGTTCGGCCAGAAACCGCCCTGGCTCTCCACGACGGACCAGCAGAGCATCTGAATGGGATCGTAAGCACCGATCAGGGTATGGAGATTTACGCGCACTTTCGAAATCCGAAAACTGTCCCACCCCGGGGGGCGGTCGAACCGCACAATGTAGAAGTAGTCTTTGGGCTGGGCGTAGTAGTAATAATCAGGATCGCCGCAGTAAGAGAGCCACTGCGAGACAGTACTGGCGATGAAGGCGGTCACGGTGATTTGACCGCTGCCCCCGTTGGAGTTGATGCCGACATAAGCCTCAGTTTCACCCCAGGGAGCGCTCTCGCGATCGAGGATGATCCAGATATCTTCCTGTGTGACGGTGCTGCCGGCATAAGCCGACGCCGATAGCCACGATTCGCTGACATCCAGCGTCCAATTCAGGATACCCTGTCCGGCGTTGGCAATGGTCAGGAGCAGAGAGTCGGTGAAGGTACCGAAGGTGATGGTATCGGGAAGGTCCCCCAGCAGGGGATCGGAGGAGAGGTCAGCCAGAACGGTCAGAGCAAGGTCTCCGCCGTTCGAAGTCAGGGCTATTTCCCCGGTGTTGCTCCCGACGGCCAGGGCCGTCCGGATACATACCAGACTCACCGTATCGGAGGCGGAAACACCCAGAGATCCTTCCGCGGACGATGGTTCAATCCATACGGGAAAGTCAGAGAAGGTCCACGTAAGCAGGCCGCCGCCCGTATTGTAGATAATCAGATCGGCGTCGAAGCCAGTCAGGCCGTAATCGACCGTGTCGGTCGACACCCCGAGGGCGGGAGCGCTCTGGTCGGGACCGACAGTATCGGCACTATCGAGAGTACATCCGGTCAGCAGAAGCCCGACAGAGATCAGAGCGAAACTAACGGCGATTTGACCTGGAGTCATGCTGGATTCGCCTCATTGACGTCTCGATCCAAATATAACGCCCGCTGAAACCAATAGCAAGCGATTTTTTTCACTCAACGCGACTTTACACTCAGTTTTCACCGGGAGTCAGGTCCTGTCTCCTCGGCTTCAGAGTACCGGTCAGAAGAACGATGGGCGACCCGTGCTTGAGGCGGTCCTGCCCATGAATGATGAGTCTCTCTCCGCCCAGCAATCCCTTCTCTATGATGATATTAAAGCCGACTTCCGCGCCCAGATCGACGTGCCGGCGCACGGCGAATCTTGCCGTTCTGTCCGTCAGAAATACGGACGCCGACCTCTCACTCCGGCCTACCAGCGCGTCCTGAGGTATCAGTATGGTCCTCTCCCGCTGCTGCGACCGAATCGTGACGGCCACCCTCATGCCCATGCTCACGATACCTCCCGGATTCTCGAACAGAATGTCGACGGAGAAGGGTAGATCCGAGAGTTCCCGGGATAATCCGCGGGAACGCACCACGCCCGCCAGAGGCAGTTCCAGCGTGTCCAGCGGAACCACTACGGCCGAATCACCCGCCTCCACCTGGTAGTAATCCTCTTCGCTCAGCCCGGAGCGAGCCATCGCGAAAGGGTCCATGTCGACCAGCAAGATCACAGGCTCACCCGGGGTAGCCGTATCACCGGGTGAGGCATTCAACTCGAAAATCCGGCCTGTGAATGGAGCAGTCAGATACCGGCTTACCCGCGCGCCTTTAGTGTTAAAGTAAATATTTTTCAAGGAGGCTACGATCTTCTCTTGTTCGTCGAATCCCTTCTCTCTAATCTCAGTCCGTTCATACCGCTCTTGCATACGCTCGAATTTCTGCCTCTCCACAATGAGTTCCAGACCCCACTGCACCCAGGAACGTGTTAGGGCGGTGCTGTCCAGACTGCCCAGCGTATCGCCCTGCTGCACCCGGGCACCCTCTGCTACATTGATGGCGGCGATGGGACCGCTGTACAAAAAGGAGAGTTCTTCCCGCCGGAGTGGATGGACAATGCCCGCACAGACGACGGGGCGATGCACGATCTCGCGGGAGACCAGGGTGGTGATCACCGGTATGGGGGGCTGAACGATTTCCCCTGCGCCGGGTTGATCATCACTCTCGCGGCAGCCCGTCAGGTTAAGACAACCCAGCCAGACGAACCAGGGGATGAGTTTCAGAAGTTCTAAACGCATCTGCCCTTCGAAAAATCTGAAGCAGCGACCTAACCAGAGTAAAGGTAAAGATTAGGGGCAAAAAAGTCAAGGGGGAATGAGGATGACATGCGAGCGGAGGTTGTGTGGATCGCCAGGTCTTTACCCGGGAAGGATTCTCCCTGCAGCGACTCTTTTTGGAACAAGGAGCGGTGGCAGGGAGTAAGGCAGAGAGACCCGCCGCAGGCAGTAGGACCAGACAATTTCGCAGCACTTCTCTGAACAGGGAACCGGCCTTTGACCAAAATCATCGCTCGTTTGAGGGGCTTCGGTTCAGAAGCCTGGTCGTGGACGTCGTACGATTTCGCCAATTCGGCCTTCGCCACCTCGATCACCTCGGTCATTTTCAGTAAGTACTACGCAGGCGTCATCGCCGGAGGACCACAGGGCACCGATTTCAACCTCTTCGGATATGAGTTCAACCTGCCGGGCGCCGCCCTCTTCCAGTTCGCGGTCATGCTGGGGACGATCCTCACCGTGGTGATCAGCCCCTTCGTGGGTATCTTCGCCGATCTCACCGGTTCGAAGAAAAAACTGCTCATCGTGGTGACCGGTATCGGGGGTCTTTCCACGGCGAGCCTCGCCTTCCTGAATCCCGGAGACGCCATTGCCGGAGGTATCTTCTACGGCATCGCCCTGTGCATGTTTCTGCTCGCGCTGAACTTCTACAACGCCTTCCTCCCCCAGATCTGTTCGGCCGGTGACATCGGCCTGGTATCCGGAATCTCCTGGGCGATTGGGTACGTCGGCGGCGGGATCTGCCTGCTGCTGAACCTCATCATGCTCGAGAGTCCCGAGCTGCTGGGCTTCGAAACCGGCACGTTCGGAGTGGGTCACGTCATCCTCAGTGTCGTCCTCTGGTGGTGGCTGTTCTCGCTGCCTACCTTCATCGGTGTTCGCGAAAGACCGCCGCGACCCACTTCGGAGAGGCAGAGCGCAAGTCCCCGCGAGGTGTTCCGGAACCTGGTTCGAACGCTGGGACAGATGAGGCGCTTCCGACAACTCTGGATCTTTCTCCTGGCCTACCTCTTCTTCACCAACGGCATCGAGACGACCATCACATCCGCCGCCATCTTCGGAGACCAGGAGCTGCACATGAGCACGGGATCGCTGATCAGACTCTTCCTGCTGGTGCAGTTTACGGCCTTTCCGGGAGCGTTGTTTTTCGGCTTTCTCGTGGACCGCATCGGGAACAAAAAAGCGCTCAGCCTGGCCCTGGCGGTGTGGGTAATCGCCCTCCTCTGGGTGTACAATATCGGCTGGTTTAACAATCCTGTCAGGGTTTACTACTTCGCCGCAGTGCTGGTCGGTCTGGTGCTGGGAGGCAGCCAGGCGGCAGCGCGATCTCTCTTCGCATCCTTTACCCCTCCGCAGCGCTCTGCTGAATTCTTCAGCTTTTACGGCGTGGCAGGGCGTCTGGCGTCGATCATGGGTCCGCTTTCCTTCGCCACCGTCAACATCCTCACCCGCAGCGTGCGCCACGCCATTGTGGTCCTCGTAGTCTTCTTTATTATCGGATTGCTCATCCTGACGCGGATCAACGAAAAGGAGGGGGTCGAAGCCGCCCGCTCTGAGGCCGGATCATAGGGTACGCTCAAATTTTTCCAACCTTATATTGACATCCGGACCGCACGAACGTATATTGCCATCAGATTATATTATTCGGATAATCCCATGACCCAGAGCCGCATTCTCATCGTCGATGATGAAGAAGAAATTTGCGAGATGCTTTCGGATTTCCTGGTCGAACGGGGATTTGAAGCATTCCGCGCCTCCACAGGTACGGAGGCACTCAACCTGGTTAAGGAAGTCAGACCGCACCTGCTCCTTTTAGACATCCGCATGCCGGAGATGGACGGGATCGAAATTCTGACCCAGATCCGGTCCATCGACCAGGAGGTTTGCATCATTATGATCACGGGATATCACGACGTCGATATCGCCAGGCAGGCTTTGAAACTGGGGGCTTCTGACTTCATCACCAAGCCCGTGGATCTGGAGTATCTGGGGACGTCGATAGACCTGAAAGTTAAGGCGATGCTGGCGGTTTGACTACGCTCATGTTCATACCCGGTGATGAGGCCAATATTATCCCCACTCAATGCGCCGCCCAAAAGTCTACTCCCCTCACACATAAAAAAATTGCCCCAACGCCTGTCATCCCCTGAAACCGAGTCGGTTGTGGCGAGTTAAACAAATTACCCGAAAAATATCTTGCAAATCGGCATCGAGTTTAATAATATGTTAACCAATTAAAATTAATCGCAAAATGAGGAGGAACTGTAATGCACAAAATCTCAGTAGGATTTTTAGTCGTCAT
>JALGZU010000373.1 GCA_025774735.1 candidate division LCP-89 bacterium
ACTGCACGACACTGAAAACACAATGCTTACATCACATCAACGCCCAAATTTATCGAGGGACAAAGAGCGTCCAAAGTCCTGATTCTGGGAACCAAAGTCCCGGTTCCATGGTCCAAAGTCAAGAAAAGACGCCGGCGAACCGCTTGCCCTGAGACCCCGGAAAAAAAACATTAAGGAGACTACCGATGATACCTGCTAACGAGACGTTCGACGGCACCTGGCCATATGCGCCGCATTTCTTCGAAGGGGCGGGCTTCCGCATGCATTACGTCGACGAGGGCGCTCCCGACGCCGAGCCCATCGTATGTTTGCACGGGGAGCCCACGTGGGGATACCTGTATCGCAAGTTTATCCCACAGCTTGCAAAGCATGGTCGCGTGATCGTTCCCGACCACATGGGATTTGGAAAGAGTGAGACGCCGCAGGACCGCTCGTACGAGATCCGCGAGCACTGCGAGAACATGGAGAAACTGCTGCTGCACCTCGACCTGCATGATATCACCCTGGTAGTCCAAGACTGGGGCGGGCCAATCGGTGGGAGCTTCGCGTTACGGCATCCGGATCGCATCAAACGCATCTGCGTCATGAATACCATCGTCGGCGGCCAGCCTCCTCCCGGGACACCGACCGTGGCCGACTACCCCTGGTTCGAGTGGGTGCAGAGCGAGGCCTATGAGCCGACGGTTTCGAACCTTGGCTCCACGATCCTCTCGGTGATGAGGCTCCTGGGCTTCGAGCGCACGGCCAATATAGACGATACCTGGATCCGGGCCTACGGGGCGCCGTTCCCCACGGTCGAGGAATGCAAAGGCGCATTGAAGTTTCCTCGGTGCATTGCGGCGCCCGAGACCGCGGAGTACATGCTCGAGCTGGCCAGTGTCCCCGGCGCACTTGAGGCGGTCCGCTCGAAGCCCGCCATGTGCGTAAGCGGCGAGGCGGACCGGGCGGTTCCCCCGGCCTTTGTCGTGGCCTGCTTCAAGGACATGTGGCCCGAGGGGCCCGTGGTGTCCCTTCCCGGTGTCGGGCACTTCCTGCAGGAGGACGCGCCCGAGACCGTGACGGCCCTCATCGAGCTGTTCATCCAGATGACCTGAGCGGCACGGCAGGAGTATTGGGATCAGGTCCTGCAATGCTACATAAGAAGCTGGGACTTCTAACCTGATAACTGTTCATATCTGGCAATAGTGAAAGGCATTCAAATCGAGAAGAGCCAAATAATCCATCAACTTCATAAACTCCCCATCCGTTTTCAGTCCACCGCTTCACCAGCGCATTATCCAAACTACGAACGAGGAACATTGAACCTGGAACCGTCGTATCAACCGCAGAGGGCCTCGCGCGCGAGGCGCAGAGGAAAGAAGAAACTTTTTGCCACGGATGAAGGCATAGAAACTTTGCATAGATGGACACAGATATTGAAGACAGGTCCCGAGTCTGGAGTTTCTAGTTATTGGTTACACATAAACTTTGAATCAGGAACTTGAAACCCTGAACTGACAATCCCACCGAGGCTCGCCCGGCCATCGTTATCCGGAGCCGAACAAGTAATAGGACGACACCTGCACCTGGGTGCGGGCGGATAACGCCAAGAATTCCGAATAAGATCTCCAAAACTAATTGGGGCAATCGCCACGGAACGGTCGCTGGTTGTTCTCTTCCTTAATTGTGCCCTCATATATGATTAACCATAAGGGCATACAATAGATCGAGGCATATGCATTGAAGCAGCAAGTGACTCCCCCCAATTAGCATGCAGCCAGCATGCAGCCGGTATACACTGAACATCAATTCCAATAAAGACTTCCGAAAGGGACGAATATCTTTTTATGCACGGTGTAATTATGTTATGACTTTCATCATGAGGATAAAATCATTGACAAAACCCGACTAAGCTGATAGCATTTGTCGGGTTTGTACTGCACCGGGAGATACCCATGAATTCTAATCAAAAAATAAGCTCATCAGTAGTTTCATTGAAAATCCTGGCCCGGTGCGGTTTGAGCCCGACTGGCTTTCAATCCCTATTCGTAAGAGACCGGTTCGGGTCCAGACCACGGGTCCGGAGACTCACCTCAGCGCTGATCATCCGGCTGGATCAAGTTCACAGATTATCTGGCGACGCCGCATCAGGTGGAACGCTTTTTCAGTTGGAATAGTCTGCTGGAACAAACCGAAATTGTTCAGTGGGAAGATGAACTGGCGTCACCTCGCTTCTATCAGGCGGGAAAGTTTCAAACAAACAGGAGAAAAGTAATGCATAGGAAGTTTGGTTTTAAGAAGGCTGCGCGTAACCTCGTTATTTCTTTGTTTGCCCTTATCATAATGTTGGGTAGCAGCAGTTGCAGTGATAGTGACAGTGACGATCCTGTGATTCAGAGCACGTTTTCCGGCTCTGGTCTCGTAACCCTTAATGGTGGCGGCAGTCTGGCCGGGGTTACGGTAACTTTCACCCGTGTCCTGGGGCTCGGCACCGTACCAGCCCCTGTTGTGACTGATTCCAACGGCAACTGGAGTCAGTCGGGATTCGTATCGGGCACCACATATCGGGCGATACCGCTTCTTGGGGGCTACGCCTTTTCCCCATCTTCCAGAGTCTTTGCAGCCGCGGATTCCTCGCTGGATTGGACAGGCACACCGATCTATTCCGGTTCCGGTAACGTAAGCCTTGGCAGCCGCATCACCGGTATTTCCGCCGACATCACCGGTATTGAGGGAGTGACGATGACCTTCTCTCTCGTCTCCGGGAGCGGAAGCGTTCCGTCTGCCGTGCTTACCGATACCGACGGCAACTGGAGTCAGTCGGGATTCGAAGACGGCAGCACCTATCGGGTGACGCCGAGCCTTACAGGTGTTAATTTCGCGCCGACGTCTCTCGATTTTTCCGGCGACAGCACGACGCTGGATTTTGTTGGGACGCCGATCGCGTCCACCTTTTCGGGCTCCGGCCAAGTCACTCTCGGCGACGGCGTCACCGGCATTTCCGGAGTGACGATGACCTTCTTGCTCGTCTCGGGGACCGGAAGCGTTCCGTCTGCCGTGCTAACCGATGTCGGCGGCAACTGGAGTCAGTCGGGGTTTGAGGATGGCAGCACCTATCGCGTGACGCCAGGCAACTCCAGCCACATCTTCGCGCCGGTTTCGCGTGATTTCAGCGCCGCGAGCACTGCGCTCGATTTTGTTGGGACGCCGATTCCGACAGGCTTCTCCGCCTCCGGACGGGTGGCCCTCGGCGACGGCGCGGGTATACCCGGCGTCACGATGATGTTCTCGGTCGCCTTCGGGAGCGGGAGCGTACCGCCGTCTGTCACGACCGATGGGGCCGGCGA
>JALGZU010000374.1 GCA_025774735.1 candidate division LCP-89 bacterium
GATAATCAGATCGTTGGTAACGGCGCGGGATTGGCGTATATCACTTCAAGTGCACACGGCGCCGGGATGTACTTTGTGAGTTCAACACCTGAGATAACCGGAAACCACATCGCCGACAACCTTGCGCATGCCGCCACGATTTTCACCTATCCAACTTACGCCAGTGGAGGTGGAATTTATCTCGAGTACTCCAATGCTTTGATCAGCCATAACACAATTATCAACAACACTGCGGACGCCAGTGGTTATTCCGGCGGTGCGAGCGGAGGCGGCATTTACTGCGAAGATTCGAATCCGGAAATCGTCAACAATACAATCTGTGGAAACTCTGCGGTCTGGGGACCTCAACCCACTGAAGGGGGGGGTATTGGTCTTTTCTCCTCGAATGCCGTAATCAAGAACAACATCGTCGAGGGCAGTGATGGCGGGGGGATATACTTCGAATCATCCGGCGGTGCAACTCTGACCTACAACGATTTCTATAATAATGAAGATGGAAATTTCATCGGCAGCGGCATTCCGGCCGGCCTGGGCGTGATTGTCACGGTCAACGCCAACGGCGATCCCTGCGATGTCTACTACAATATCCTCCTGGATCCGTATGGGCGCTTTTTACTACGATCAGAGCGCGCCGATGCCCGATGTAACCATCACGCTGACGCCGTATAATCCGCCCATCGTCATTCCTGCTTCCGGTGGCAGTTTCGATTTTAACGCCATGGTCATGAACAATGAACCCATTCCCATGGGATTCGACGCCTGGATCATGGTGCAACTGCCGAATGGGAGTTGGTTCGGACCTGTGCTGGGACCGGTGGATCTCATGCTTTCCAGTGGTCAGTCCATCGCGCGTGACCGCTCGCAAAGCGTCCCCGCAGGTGCTCCGGCAGGGATGTACACCTATGAAGGCTACGTGGGCTTCTATCCCGGTGAAGTCTGGAACAGCGACAGTTTCAGCTTCGAAAAGTCGGCTGCCGGGGATGGATTGCCTGTCAGTGGCTGGACGAACAGCGGCCGAAGTTTCGATGAACAATTCGCCGAATCAGCAGTGGGAACGCCCTCGGCATTCGCGGTTATCGGAGCCTATCCCAACCCGTTCAATCCCGCCACCACCATCAGTTATCAGCTTTCAGCCTTCAGTCACGTTCATTTGGCGGTCTTCGACTTATCAGGCCGCAAGGTCGCCGATCTGGTGGACGGCTGGCGGGATACAGGAATGCATGAGATGACGTTCGACGGATCACATCTGCCGTCCGGGGTATACCTGTATCGATTGAAAACGGGTGATTTCAACACCTCCGGCAAAATGGTACTAATGAAATAACACATTCAGGGCTGGTCATTGCATTCAGCGGCGGTTCCATTCGGTAGGAACCGCCATTTTCTTTCCCGATTTTTCATATTTCCGTATTGCGAAAAGTCAAAAATTTCATTATGTTAATACGATAAACCGTATCGCCCGCGCGAGAACGACTATTTACGGTGACGGGTGATTTTTTAATTCGAATCCAGAATCAAATTTTGCGAGATATGATTGAAAGTTGAGAAAGAACAGGTAAACGGATCTCGCTGGTCGTTGACCGTTGAGATTCCCGCCGGGGAGAACAAAACCGACGTTGAAAATGAGCTGAAAAAGCTGCAGCAGGAAACCTCGATGCCCGGGTTCCGGCGGGGCAAGGTACCCCTCTCTATCATCCGGAAGCGGTTCGAGCAGACGGTCTACCTGGAAGTCCTGCACAGCAAGCTGGGAGACTATTACGCGAAGGCTCTCAAGGAGGCTGACATCGGTGAACCGGTGGCGGCGCCGGAGATCGACATCGTTCAGATCGAACCGGACAAACCGCTGATATTCAAAGCCGCCATCGACGTCGAACCCCCGGTTGAACTGGCTTCATACGATAGCCTGACCGTCGTGAAGGAGACCGCCGACATCGGAGATGAACAGGTCGAAAAGCAGATCGAAAATATGCGGGAACGAAATGCAGTCATCAAGGAGCAGGAAGACCCGGCCGGCCCGGACAGCATCCTGGAAGCCGACCTGCAGGAACTCGACACTGGCTTCGTCCCCATCCTGGGGCACAAGCAGGAGGGGATCACCATTGACCTGAGCCGGGCTTCAGAAGAGTTTCGTAATGCCCTCCAGGGAATCAAACCCGGTGAGAGCCGTAACGTGACCCTGGTGAGACCTCCAACCAAACCGAACGAAGAGCAGCAGAACGACTTTTTTCAGGTCTCTGTAAAAACCGTCAAGAGCAAGACTCTACCCGAACTGAACGATGAATTCGCCCGCCAGGTCAGCGAGGATTTTGACGATCTGAAGGCTCTGAAAGATGCCGTTCACAAAGAACTGAAGCGGCAGATTGACGCCATGTCCTACCAGCGCGTCTCGCACCTGCTGGCGCACCAGGTGGTGGACAATTCCCGTCTGGACGTGCCCCAGAGCATGCTGAAGGAGTACCTCGACCGTCTGGTGGAGGACGCCCGCAAGAGCGCTAAAGAAGAACCTTTCGACGAACAGCACATTCGGGAACAGTTCAAAAACCGCGCCACTTGGAACTTGAAGTGGTATCTGATTCGCAAGAAACTCGCCGAAAAGGAGGGGCTCAAGGTCGAAAAAGACGATCTGCAACAGGAATTCGACAGGATGGTCGCCGCTACGGGCAAGAAACTAAAAGCGGTGAAGGCGATGTACGCCGAGGGTCCGCGCCGCAACCAGCTCGAAGATGACATCATGGAACGCAAGATCCTCCAGATGCTGATCTCCCGAGCAAAAGTCGTTGATCGCAGCATATCATTTGAAGAGTTTTTCGCCAAGGATAACAGCGGCCACGAACACTGAGCTTACTGAACCTGAAAGCCTGACGGATAATCTGATGCCCGAGAGCAAACCCTACTTCGATCAAATCGCCGGACGGTGGGATGAAGTCAGCCGGAGCTTTTTCGGTGAAGCCGTCCGGGATAAAGCCCTGCACCTGGCAGGTGTCCAGGCAGGTGAAACCGCCGCCGACATCGGCGCTGGCAGCGGATTCATCACCGAGGCCCTTCTTCAGAAGGGTTTGAAGGTGATTGCTGTGGATCAATCCGGGCAGATGCTGCAGAGAATCAGGGATAAATTCCCGAACGATCCCGGCCTCGATTGCCGCCAGGGAGAGGCTGAGAATCTTCCCATCGATACCGGTACGGTGGATTACGTCTTCGCTAATATGTATCTCCATCACGTCGAATTTCCGGAGAAGGCCATCGGCGAAATGGCGCGCATCCTGAATCGCGGCGGTACCCTGATCATAACCGACCTGGACGAACACGGTCATTCGTTCCTGGCCGAGGAGCACCACGACCGCTGGATGGGATTTAAAAGATCGGATGTCAAGCGCTGGTTCGAAGCTGCCGATCTAAATAACGTGAGCATCGATTGCCTCGGTGAGACCTGCTCTTCAGAATCCGCAGGCCGAACGGAAACCGCCGATGTCAGTATTTTCGTGGCAACGGGCGTCAAATAATCCCTTTCGGGACGATCCAAACGTCAACGATCTGCGTATAACATATAAAGGGATAGAAAAACAAACGGATTTACATGTCAAATAAGGGGGATTCTATGAGTCTGGTTCCCATGGTCATCGAGCAGACGGGGCGTGGGGAACGCGCCTTCGACATCTTCAGCCGTCTGCTGAAAGAGAGAATCATTTTTATCGGCACG
>JALGZU010000046.1 GCA_025774735.1 candidate division LCP-89 bacterium
GCGCCTTGTAACCAGTTGGAGAGCTGGATCTGGTTGGTAGCTAGACCATCCAGATCCGAACCTGCCAGGATCACACGGTCATTGATGGAATAATCGCGGTCGTAGGTAGGATGGCCTGCTCTTCATCCTGCTGCAGATTACCCTCCTCGATCTGATATCCATCAAGGGCGTTAGGCCGGACCTCCTCGTGCTGTTCGTCGTCGGCAGAGCCCTGTCGGGTGGCCCCACCGCCGGAATAGCATGGGGTTTTGGCATCGGCCTGCTCATCGATGCCATCAGCGGCACACAGTTGGGTCTGGGCGCCTTCGCTTACACCATGGCGGGTTTCGTCAGCGGTCAATTCTCATCCGAAAAAGGCACCAGCCGCACCCGTTTTATTTCGGCGCTGGCGTTCGGAGCGGTGCTTTCGTTTACCTTCTTCATGTATTTCAAGGAACCGTGGGATCAAATCGGTTGGATGGAACCCTTCCTGCTGCGCGTCCTTCCCGGCGCCTTCTACACGTGGTTCGTCGGATTGGTTTGGGTGCATTCCCCCTTTGCACATCTAAGAGCCGGTAAGGGACGTGCCTGATAGCAGCCGACAGTTCCGACTTCGATTCATGCTCTACGTGAGTCTGATCCTGTTTCTGGGATTGTGGTTCCGGCTCTTCCAACTGCAGATCCTGCAAAGTGAGAAATACCAGGCGAAATCCGAAGCCAACCGCATTCGCGTCGTTGAGGAGCTTCCCGGCCGCTCCTTGATCTGTGACCGGCGGGGCCGGGTCATCGTCGAAAATCGGCCTTCCTACTCGCTGACCCTCATCCCTTACGAAGCCCGCCGGCATCAGAGTACCATGGCGGAGCTTGCGCTCATTCTGACCCGTCCGGTGTCCGATCTGGAGGCTGCAATTGCGAAAAACGGCGCGGGGAGCCACCAACCGATAAAACTCGCCCGGGATATCGACTTCCATACGCTGGCGGCTTACAAGGCCAGAGCCCTGGATCTCATCGGCGTGAGCTATCAGTTCGAACCCAAACGGTTCTACTCCTACGGCGTCGCACCGCATACGCTCGGATATATTGCCGAGATTTCAGAAGGAGAGAAAAAACGGTTCCCCAACCGGGAGACGGGGGACATCGTCGGGAAAAGCGGCATCGAGAGAACCTATGAAGAGCTGCTTGCTGGTCAGAAAGGGTATCACTATGTGATCGTCAACGCCGTCGGCCAGATCACGGGGGAACTTACCGACAAGTACATCCCGCCGCGCCGCAATGATAACCTCTATCTCACCCTCGACCTGGACCTCCAGCAACTCGCCGAAGAGCTGCTGGAGGGGCAGCGAGGCGGCATTGTCGCGTTAGATCCCATTTACGGCGAGATTCTCGCCATCGCTTCGGCACCCAGGTATGACCCGGAAGTTTTCACCGGAGTGCTGCGCAGCAGCGACTGGCAGCGACTGCAAACTGACCCTGAAGTGCCACTCCTCCACCGATCCATCCAGAGTGGCTATCCGCCAGCTTCAACGTTCAAAATGGTGACCCTTACCGCCGCGCTGGAGGAAGGTCTTATCAGTGAAGAGTACCGGGACAAGTGCACCGGTTCCTATAAATTCGGTAGAGTCTATCACTGTTTCAACCGGGGCGGCCACGGGGAACTGAATCCCGTCGAAGCCATCGAACAGTCCTGTGATTCCTTCTTCTACCGTTTGGGTCACATCCTCGGCGTCGGAACCCTGGCTCGTTACATGAGGCTTTACGGCTTCGGAATCCAAACCGGGATCGATATCGAGAACGAGATCGACGGCATCGTGCCGGACAGCAGCTACCTGAACGAGCGCTACGGCGAAGATAAATGGAGTCCGGGATTAGCCTTGAATATCGCCATCGGCCAGGGAGAATTGCTGGTCACCCCGCTTCAATTAGCCCAATACTGTGGCATTCTGGCCACCAGCGGCTTGAAGGTCACACCCCACCTTTTGCTGGAGATGCAGCTTAAGGGGGATGAGGTGATCCAGTACAAACCCATCACCTCTCGGGTGGACATCTCCCCGGAAACTTTAGATCTGCTGAGGCGTGGGATGCGGCTTGTTCTCAGCGGCGAGAACGGGACCGCTAATTGGCTCGATGATCCGCGTTGGCCCATGGCGGGCAAGACCGGAACCGGTCAAAACCCGCACGGTGATGACCACGCCCTGTTCATCGGTTTCGCCCCGTTTGAAAATCCCAAAATCGCCGTGGCCGTCGTCATCGAAAATGTCGGCTTCGGATCGACCCATGCCGCTCCCATCGCCGTCAAATTGATGCGCCGTTACCTGGAGATTATACAGGAGCCGGAGGCTCTTCCGGAAGAAGAACTGACAGGACTTGCCAACCGTACCCATGTGGATTACTGAGAGGCTGAAACAGTACGATTTTCTGATGTTATTCGGGGTGGTGGCGTTGATCGCCGTCGGCCTGATGATGCTCTATACGGCTACGTCTGGCGAGGAAGGAGGCCAGCCGTACCTCTTCGAAAGACAACTTTTATATGCGCTGGCCGGGGTGGTGTTGATGATCTCCGTAGCTGGACTCTCCCCGCGCATCCACTTCACCTTCGCATACCTGTTTTACATTGCCTGCTGCCTCTTACTTCTGGGGGTGCTGGTCTGGGGGGATTCCGCCAAAGGCGCAGCCCGGTGGATAGACCTCAAGCTCTTCTCCTTTCAGCCATCCGAACCGGCTAAAATCGCGCTGATAATGGTTTTGGCCAGGCATGTTACCGATAAACGCTATAATCCTCGAAGGCTCGCTCACCTGCTCCGGACCGTGGTCCTCTCCCTGATTCCGCTGTTGTTGGTTATGGCTCAGCCTGACCTGGGGACCTCCATCGTATTCGCCGCCATATCTTTGACCGCCATCATCGCGGCGGGGACCCCTTTTCTGTACCTTTTGGTCCTCATGAGCCCAGTTTTCGCGGTGCTTGCCGCCATTAACACTTACCTTCTGTTAGGCTATTTCACCCTACTGGTCGTCGTCGCCTGGCGCCTGCAGCTCCGCTTGATGCTGCTGATTCTCCTCGTGCTCGGAAATTTGAGTATCAATCTCGCCGCGCCTCAGATATGGAATCAATTGAAACCTTACCAGAGAACCCGGTTGATCTCCTTCTTTAATCCGGAAGTTGATCCTCAGGGATCCGGGTACCAGGTCATTCAATCCAAAGTGGCCATTGGTTCCGGCGGATTTGGCGGAAAGGGATTGGGGAAAGGAAGTCAGACGCAGTTGAAATTCCTTCCCGAACAGCATACCGATTTCATCTTCTCGGTCGTTGGTGAAGAACTGGGACTGGTGGGGGCGACCTTGGTTTTAGCTCTTCTTCTCCTGGTTATCAGTCGGGGTTACCTTGCCGCTCTCCGATCGAAGGGTTTCTACAGTGCCCTGGTCTGTCTCGGGCTGAGCACGGTGATTACGACCCACGCCGTCATCAACATCGGGATGGCCGTCGGATTGATGCCGGTTACCGGCCTGCCTTTGCCCTTCCTGAGTTACGGCGGATCGTTCCTCTGGACGGTCATGCTCGCCATGGGGTTAATTTTGGGCATACAACGCCGCTGGAAGGAGTATACCCCCTAAGCAGACCAGTTTTTTCTTGATTTCAGCTTTTTAAATTTAAATATTAGGGTATGTCAAGTGCTGAAGAAATCGAAATCGTCGCCCAGACAGCACTCAGCGACAATATTATTGAGAAGCTGAAGGAGATCGATAACCTCCCGACTCTCCCCACTGTCTTCTTGAATCTCATGCGACTCACGCGCGATCCCAAGACTTCCATTAAAGAGATCGCCAAGGTCGTCGAATCCGATCCCGCCATCAGTATCAAGATTTTAAGACTGATTAACTCTGCCTTCTATGGTCTCCCGCGCAAGGTTGATTCCGTACAGCAGGCGATTGTAATGCTCGGAAACAACACCCTCAAAAACGTGATCATATCTCTGTCCATATTCAAAGTTATGAACGAGGGGCCCGGAGGCAGCGGTTTCGACCGGGAGGCTTTCTGGAAACACTCCATAACCTGCGGTCTGATCGCGCGTCATCTGAGTGGCCGGCTTGAGTTCCGCCGTGAAGAGGAGGGATTCATCGCCGGGGTGATTCACGACTTCGGCAAGGTTGTTCTGGACAAGTTCTTCCACGAAGAACTTTCCGAAGTTATCCAGCACGCCTGCGACGAAAAGATTACGTTTTTTCAGGCCGAACTGGAAGTGTTGGGAACGTCGCATGCCGAGATCGGCGCTTACCTGGCGGAATACTGGCAGCTGCCCGAAAAACTGGTCAGCGTTATTGCACATCACCATGCCCTGCCCCTCGACGCTGAATTTTCTGACTTGATCGCTCTCGTTCAATTAGCGGATATGCTCGCCACCAAGTTCCAGCACGAAGGGAGTGACGAGGTCATTATTCCCTCCATCGATCCCGAGGTTTGGAAGATATTGAGGATTGAACCGGAAGTACTGGATGAATGGCAGGACGAAGTCAAGGCGGAGATGAAGAAAAGCCAGGAACTGGAAGATCTGATGTTCAAGCAGTGACATTCATCTCGATATAGACATACCGCGTTTCGTTGAATGCGAGAGGCGGTTTTTTTATGTCCTCTTTGATCACCCGTTTGCATTTTTCCCCTTGGATATTCATCTTAGAAAGTCTATATTCGTAACGGGACGATTTGAAATGATCTGAACTGATGGAATCTATTTAAGGTTTTCCCGTCGCGTGAATGATGAAATCATGAAAAATTTTCTTCCGGGGCCGACGGCGGTTCATGCGGACGTATTGGCCGAATTGGTCCATCCAATTAGTGGTCATCACACGACCGAATTCAAAGCCCTTGTGCAATCCCTCAAGCCGGGACTGCAGAATTTGATGGGAACTGTACAGGTCGTGTTTACCCTCACCTGCACGGCTTCCGCCGCTATGGAGGCCGCGCTATGCAACGCTGGAGGCCACAAAATCCTGGTCGTCTCGAACGGCGCTTTCGGAGAACGCTGGCTCCAGATGGCACGGTCGTTGGGATTGGCCGCCGATGGTCTCATTCTCGGATGGGGGCTCCCTTTACCCATTCATGAAGTGCGCCGGGTCCTCGATCAGGTGGGCTACGACACTCTGGTGATGGTGCACGGAGAATCATCTACGGGTATGCTGAATCCCCTCGAACCGGTCCGTGATCTGCTCGTGGCCCGGCCTAACGTCCTCTGGATCCTTGATGCCGTGGCGACCCTGGGCGGCGTGCCGGTTTCGATGGATGAGGATCGCATCGACGTGCTGGTGGGTGCGTCTCAAAAATGCCTGGCGTTGCCTCCGGGGATCACCCCGGTGGGGGTTTCAGAACAGGCTTTGCGCCGTAGCCGGACCGCGAAGAGGAAGGGGTACGCCTATGATTTCACCCTCTGGGAAGAATGCTGGCAACGGAATCAAACGGTTGCCACGCCGGCGATCCCGCAATTACGGGCGCTCAAGCTTCAACTCGAACGCATGCAGACTGAAACCCTTGAAGCTCGCTGGAGACGGCACGCCGGAATGCTGAATCTGACAACCAGCTGGGCCGAACGGAATGGCTTGGTGCCATTTCCCCCCGAAGGTTACCGACTTCCTTCCGTCAGTTGCCTGCACTTCGAGCATAACGGTGATACGTATGGTATTGTTGAGCAGCTCAGGGAGAGGGGATATCTGATTGATGACGGTTATGGGAAGTTGAAAGGTCGCACGCTGCGGATTGGGCATATGGGAGAGTGGACGGAGGAGGAACTGGCTGGTTTGTTGACGGCGCTGGAGGAGCTTCTGGAGTGAGCATATAAAAACCGGCTGCCTTGGCAGACAGCCGGTCGAGAATTCGAGACTGGTACTCTCAGGCGACTTTCTGGATCTTGCCCGCCTGGATGCAGGATGTACAGACCCTTATCCGCTGAACCCGCCCGTCACGGATTACCCGCACCCGCTGTAGGTTTGGGAGCCAGCGGCGCTTGTTCAGATTATGAGCGTGACTCTGTGAATACCCGACCATAGGTTTTTTTCCGCAAATTTCGCAAATTTTTGACATCGTCCTATCCAGAAAAATTTCAATTTAAGATCAAAAATATATATAATATTCTCCCCGTGTGCAAGGTAAATTTTGTGAATTTATCATTCCATAGTACGCATCTTCTTCCTATATTTCTTAAATTTGTCGTCTGATATGCTTGACAACGGCGCATTTTTTATTATATTATAGCATGGGCACTGGTTTTGCCGAAACATTGTGAGGCCTGAATGATACCGGTGGAAGTCACAGGAGTTTCCGTCTGTCCACCTTACCAGGGATACGTGGTGATCTTACGGGAAGGGGATGGCAAGCGCTGGCTACCCATCTTCATCGGGGCAGCGGAGGCGCAGGCGATCTCATTACTTCTGCAGGACATGAGCTATTCACGCCCCTTGACCTTCGATCTTTTTTATAACCTCCTCGGCGCAGCCGAAGCCCAGGTGCAGAGTATTACCATCACGGACCTGAAGGACAATACCTTCTACGCGCTCGTGGACATGATTACCGCCGCCGGAAGCGTCAGGATCGACGCCCGTCCGTCCGATGCCATCGCCCTGGCCCTGCGCTCCAAGGTGCCGATCCTGGTTGCTGAAAAGGTGATGGACTCTGCCGGAGTCACAGGAGATCGCGCCAAAAGTCAGATCAGCAACCTCGATAGAATTGCGGAACTGACCCTTCAGCTTAAATCAGCCATCGAAGCCGAAAGCTACGAGGAAGCCGCCCGCCTGAGAGACCGTATCCGCGAGCTGGAGAGGAAGGAAAATCTGCGTTAGCCGGCAAACGGAACAGGATAGATTTTAGGTTTTGGATCATTTCCCACCCTGAGATGATCCTTTTTAATATTCGCTCTCGCATCCCTGACTTTAGCTCCGCACTGAACTTCACATACTGGGATTCCATCGCTACAGATCTTCTCGGGATCGATTCAATGTACTTATGGAGGAGAACCGTTCATGGCTGAAAACGACTCAATCGACAAACATTCGCTCCTGTTCATGGGGCTGGTGACTTCATTTCAACAAAACGCGCTGGCATCGCTCGGTAAATTGGTTGACCCCACTACGGGAAAAACGGAAGTCAATCTGCCGGGAGCCGCCGCCTATATCGACCTGTTGGACATGCTGTCGGCCAAAACCAGCGGAAATCTTTCGGCGGACGAAACCAGTACCGTTGAACAGATCCTCAGTCATCTCAAGCTGAACTACGTCGAAGAGCTGAACAAACCCAAGCCCGAGACGAATGAGAAGACGACCTCAGATGCTCCTCCGGATGCCGAGCCGGAGGGAACCGCACCACCCGAAGAGTCGAACGATAAGGCGGAAAGTTAATTCGCTACAGGCCGCAGATCCGGCGAAGACTTGGATTTGAACAAAAAAGCATTGCAACTCTCAAGCTCACCCTGTATATTGCCTCCGATGAAGATCGGGGAGATACTCATCGATATCCCCGTACTGCTGGCACCTCTGGCGGGCATTACCGACCGCTCCTTCAGGTCGGTCTGCCGGCGTTTGGGAGCCGGTATGGTCTTTTCCGAGATGATCAGCGCTGAGGCGGTGGGGCATAACTCCGCTAAGACCTGGAATCTGGCCACCTTCGACCAGGAAGAACGGCCCATCGGCCTGCAGATCTTCAGTCACGATCCCGAAACGCTGGCTCAGGCGACAGCTCAGTTGGAGGATTTGAAACCGGATGCTTTCGATCTGAATTTCGGCTGTCCGGTCAAGAAAGTCGTGCGGCGCGGCGCCGGAGCCGGTTTTTTGGAAGATCTCGAACGGCTGACCACAGCGGTGCAATGGGTGGTCGATGCCACTCGGCGTCCTGTCACCGTGAAATTGAGGTCCGGACCGTCGCATGACCGCCTGAACGCCGTCGAGGTGGCCCAGCGGTCACAGGAAGCTGGAGCGTCTGCCGTAACCGTCCATGCCCGCACCACCAGCCAGGGATTTAGAGGTCGCGCTGATTGGGACATCATAGCCCGGGTCAAGAAGGCTGTCACCATTCCCGTCATTGGCAACGGCGACATTCGCAGCCCCGATGACATGATGCGGATGCTCGAGCAGACCGGCTGTGATGCCGTCATGATCGGCCGGGGTTGCCTGGGTAATCCCTGGCTCTTCGATGCCTGTAGAGCGGCGCTGCAGGGCGAAACCTGGCAGCCGCCAGACGCAGCAGCCCGGTGGCCGGTCATTGAGCACCATCTCGTCAGCGCCTTCGCCGACAAGGGTGAATACGTCGGAGTCCGGGAGATGCGCAAGCACCTCGGATGGTACAGCAAAGGGATGCCCGGCGCCGCTCAATTTCGTGCCAGCGTCTTCTACCTCGAAGACCCGGAAGAGGTCATCGAGACGAGCCGTCAATTCTTTTTACATCAAGCCGAAGAGCCCGCGGGTGGATGAAGAAACCTTAAAATCATGGCTGGCCGCCTACAAAGCGGGTGAGATGGGCGAATCGGAGATCCTCGGTAACCTGAAGAATCTCCCCTTCGAAGATCTGCACTTCGCCAAGGTGGATCATCACCGCACTCTGCGGCGCGGATTTCCGGAAGTCATCTATGGCGAAGGTAAGGATATTGACCAGATACTGGCCATCGTCTCCCGGCTTAAGAAATCGGGTAATCCGGTCCTGGTCACCCGCCTGGACGAAGCGAAGTTCGATGCCCTGATCGATGCGTACCCCAAAGCGCGGGCGAACCGCAAGGCGCGAACCTTTTGCATCAGCGGTAAAAAGCCGGCGGATGCGAAGCGGAAGCATGCTGTCAGGGGTCTGGTCATCACTGCAGGGACCTCGGACATGGCTGTGGCGGAGGAGGCGGCGGAGACACTGGAAGCCTTCGGGTTTGTCTGCGACCGGCTCTACGACGTCGGAGTGGCGGGACTGCACCGCCTGATGGCTCACAGAGAACTGATTATGAGTGCGGACGTGATCGCCGTGATCGCGGGGATGGAAGGGGCGCTGGCTTCGGTCGTCGGAGGGTTGGTGGACGTGCCCGTGGTCGCCGTGCCGACCTCCGTGGGCTACGGAGCTAATTTCAGCGGCTTATCCGCCCTGCTGGGAATGTTGACCGGCTGCGCCGGCGGAGTCGCCGTCGTGAACATCGATAACGGTTTTGCCGCCGGTTATATGATGGCGGTCATTCTGCGCAACCTGGAGAAGAAATCGTCGAAACCTGCAAGTTAATCTCTCCTCAGGGTTTGGTGGCGCAGAGGGATTTAATGCGTTGAGTGATACAGTTCTTACAGACGATAATATACCTGAAACGGGGCGGCTCGGGAAGCCTGGGGGGCTTCCACATCTGAAACCAGCGGCGCTGGATTCTCGTCCCGTTTGAAGGCATGGGCATTGCGGATCGGCATGGCTGCTGCCGATCCATACTGGGGGAAATCTATGGAAACGATTGACAACGAAAAACAGGTTGTAACGCAGGATAGCGCACACGTCCCCGACGTACTTCCTATTCTGTCTCTCTCCGATCTGGTGGTCTTTCCCAACATCATCGTCCCCATGGTCGTGACCAACGAGGCCATGGTTCGCTTGGTCAACGACGCGCTGGGCGGGGACCGGACCGTGGGCTGTTTTACGCTGAAACCGGAAGAAGAGGATAGAGAAAGGGAGATCTATCAGGTCGGCACCTGCTGCCAGGTCGTCAAGATGTTTCGGGTTCCCGATGGCAGCGTCCGCCTGCTGGTGCGCGGCATGGCCCGGATCTTATTGAAGGAGTTGACCCAGGAAAAGCCCTACCCGATGGCTCGCGTAGAAAAAATGCGGGTGGACCGACGCCGCTCCCTGAACCTTGAAGCACTGACCCGGACCGTTGCCGAAAACTTCCGCCGCCTCGTCGATCTCTCCCCCAGCCTCACCGAAGAAGTCAAATTAGGGCTGGACAACGTGGCGGATCCTGAGGTGCTGGCGGACCTGATCGTTCCTAACCTTAATCTTGACGTCGCTGGAAAGCAGGAAATCCTCGAAGCCTGGCTCCTCGAAGAGCGCATGAACAAACTGTCCGTTCATATCAACCGCGAACTGAAGCTGCTCGAGTTGACCCAGAAGATCCAGGATCAGGTGGACGATGAACTGGATCGGTCGCAGAAGGAATATTACTTGCGCGAGCAGATCAAGGCGATCCGCAAGGAGCTGGGGGATGACGAGGATGATTCCCTGGAGATCCGGGAACTCGAAGAGAAGATCGCCGGGACGAAACTGACCGAGGAGGCGCGCGAAGTTGCCCGCAAAGAGCTGGCTCGCCTCTCCAGGATGAATCCTGCCGCGGCCGAATACACGGTCTGCCGCACCTACATCGATTGGATCCTCTCCCTGCCCTGGTTGACCTCTTCGGAGGAATCCATCGATATCAACCACGCCCGCACGATCCTCGATGAGGATCACTACGGTCTCGAAGACGTCAAGGAGCGCATTCTGGAGTACCTGGCGGTTCGCAAGCTGCGCGCCGACGTACGCGGGCCGATCCTCTGTTTTGCCGGTCCTCCCGGAGTGGGGAAGACCTCACTGGGGAAATCGATCGCTCGGGCGTTGGGCCGTGAATTCGCCCGGATCTCGCTGGGCGGCATTCGCGACGAAGCGGAGATCCGGGGACACCGCCGCACTTATATCGGAGCCATGCCCGGCCGCATGATCCAGAAGATGCGCTTTGCCGGAGTGAACAATCCCGTCTTCATGCTCGACGAAATCGACAAGATGGGGAACGATTTCCGCGGCGATCCGGCTTCCGCCCTGTTGGAAGTACTTGACCCTGAACAGAATTCTTCGTTCAGCGATCACTACCTCGAAATCGACTTCGACTTGTCCAAAGTTCTGTTTATCACGACGGCGAACCAGATCTACCAGATTCCGCACCCTCTTCGGGACCGCATGGAAATCATCTCCCTGCCGGGATACATATCTCCCGAAAAGATCGCCATCGCCCAGCGCCATCTCATCCCCCGGATGATCGAAGAACACGGCTTGGAACAGAAGCAGCTTCAGTTCAACCGCTCGGCGTTGGAGAAGATCATCCGCGAGTATACGCGTGAAGCGGGGCTGCGTAACCTGGAACGCACCATTGCAGCAGTCTGCCGCAAAACCGCCATGCGTCTGACGGAGGGAGATCCGCAGCCGGTAAAAGTCACGGCGCAGAATTACAGCAGTTTCCTGGGCGTGCCTAAATTCCCCTCGGATAAACCTGCACGCAAGGCGGGAGTCGGTCTGGCTTACGGATTGGCCTGGACGCCGGTTGGCGGAGAAGTTCTGGCCATCGAATGCTCCTGGATGCCCGGCCACGAGCGGGTGCACTTGACCGGGCACCTTGGCGACGTCATGAAAGAATCCGCCGACATCGCCATGAGTTATCTGCGTTCCAATGCCCGGCAATGGGGATTGGAGCAGGATTTCATCATCGGTACGGAAGTTCACCTGCATATTCCCGAAGGAGCAACACCCAAAGACGGGCCCTCCGCTGGCGTGACAATGGCGACGGCGCTGGCGTCCCTCTTTACGGGCCGCTCGGTGCGGGATGATCTCGCCATGACCGGGGAGCTGACCCTGCAGGGCAAGGTCTTACCTGTTGGAGGGCTCAGGGAGAAGCTGGTGGCTGCGCACGGATCCCGCATCAGGAATGTGATCCTCCCCAAAGACAACAAGCAGGACCTCGAAGAGGTCCCCGACCACCTAAAGGAGAAGATGACTTTCCACTTCGTGGAGAGCATCAACGATATCCTGAACATCGCCCTGGTCGGAGCGAAAAAGAAACCTGCCAATAGCAGCAGAAAAAAGCCCGTAAGTAATGAGGCGGGATAACCCGGGTGTCGAAGTAGGGATTATCTCGCTCCCGCATACGTTAGACTGTAATTGAAGACGATTTTCCGTCTGATTATCCATCAAACCGCGAGGTCGATTTTATCATTGTTACGAGGTTCAGACCATGTCATCCCGCGTCATTCGAGCCCCCCGGGGCACTTCCCTCTCCTGCAAAGGCTGGCAACAGGAAGCCGCCCTCCGCATGCTGATGAACAATTTGGATCCCGACGTTGCTGAAAACCCCGATGAACTGATCGTTTACGGTGGTTCCGGTAAGGCCGCCCGTAACTGGGAGGCTTACGACGCTATCGTTCGTGCCCTTAAGGAGTTGGAGAACGACGAAACCCTGCTCGTGCAGTCCGGCAAGCCCGTGGGAGTCTTTCGCACTCACGAAACCAGCCCGCGAGTCCTCATCGCCAACGCCAACCTGGTCGGCAACTGGGCGACCTGGGAGTATTTCCGTGAGCTGGAACGGAAAGGCTTGATCATGTTTGGTCAGATGACCGCCGGATCCTGGATCTATATCGGGACGCAGGGCATTCTACAGGGCACCTACGAGACCTTTGCTGCAGCAGCCAAAACCCACTTCGGAGACGACCTGGCCGGTAGGCTCATCCTCACCGGAGGGCTGGGTGGTATGGGCGGTGCCCAACCGCTCGCCGCCACTATGAACGGCGCCGTGACCATCTGTGTTGAGGTGGACGAGAGCCGCATCAAACGCCGCCTCGAAACCAAATATCTGGACGTGATGGAGTCCGATTTTGACGCAGCCCTGGCCATCGCCCGCGAGCATCAGGAGAAGAGGGAGCCGGTCTCGATCGGCCTCCACATGAATGCGGCGGAAGCCTTTCCCGAGTTCGTCAAAAGGGGCGTCATTCCCGAC
>JALGZU010000375.1 GCA_025774735.1 candidate division LCP-89 bacterium
TTGGTGTGACGCGACTCTGCCTTCCGGGACGCTGACGGATCCGCTCCTCGGTCCCGTCCAAGTGGAATTAGAAGCCAGTCAGACACTGGCCAGGGACCGCATGCAGTCCGTGCCCGCGAACGCGCCGCCGGGAATCTATTCCTTCAACGCTTACGTCGGTCTATCACCTCTGATGATATGGGGGCAGGACAGTTTTACATTCGAAAAGCTGGAAGCAGGTGGCGAAGCCTCGATCACGGGGTGGGAGAATTGGGGAGAGGGATTCGAGGAATCCCGTAAGGGTCTCACGACCGACCTACCGTCAAGATTTGCCTTGTTGGGTAATTACCCCAATCCGTTTAACCCGGTGACGACGATACGGTACGGACTGCCGGAGGCATCGCTGGTGACACTGGAGATCTTCGACATAAGCGGGCGATCACAGGGATCGCCCCTACATGCCTGGCGGGAAGCAGGATTGCACGAAGTGACCTGGGATGCATCGCACCTATCGTCGGGGATTTACGTTTACCGGCTGGAAGCGGGGGAATTTGTGGGGATGGGCAAGATGGTGCTGATGAAGTGACGCGGAAATAAACAGTATCCGGGGGGGAAAAAAGAGCAGCCTACGTACCATGTTCAGGGATTGATATTGCGACGCAGTATCAATTAACAATGACCCAAAGCACACCAGCAATTTCCACTCAATCCGGGCTGGCTGGATAACCGAACCAATCAAATGTGGAGTAAAAAATGAATAACGCAATACTGAAAATTTCCTTACTTTCCCTGTTTTTACTGGCTGCGAGCGGCATCAACGCTCAGCCGACGCCCTGGTTCCATCCCGACGGCACGACCCATTACTACGAAGCCGTTACGGCGCCTTCCGGGATCGACTGGCAGCAGGCGAACGACGAGGCTCTCTCCAACGGTGGGTATCTCGTCACCATCACCTCCGCGGAGGAGAACAATTTCGTCTTCAGTCTCATCGATGATGAGATGTACTGGTACGAACGGACGAACGGCGACCTGGAAGGTCCCTGGACGGGCGGATTTCAGGTCAAAGGAGCTCACGAGCCGGATGAAGGCTGGCAGTGGATCAGCGGCGAAGAATTCAGTTTCAGCAACTGGTCTCTGACCGGGCCCAACAACCTGATCGACAACGAGAACCGCATTCATTACAGCAGCACCGAAGCGGTCAGGTCAGCGACCTGGAACGACATCTCCGAGGATGTTTCCACGCTTTACGGGTACGTGGTGGAATATTCCGCTCCGACTCAGACGATGGGTCTGTTCCAGTATAACGAGGAACAATCTCTGAAAGGTTACACCCTGTTCGCCCCGCAGAACTACACCGAGACATATTTAATCGACAATCTGGGGCGTGAAGTTAATTCGTGGAGCAGCGAGTACAAAACCGGACAATCGGCGTACCTGCTCGAGAACGGCCACCTGCTCAGGACCGCTCAGACAGAGCTGGGTCCCGCAGGCCGGTTCGGCGCCGGCGGATACGGCGGCCGGGTTGAGGAGTACGACTGGGACGGCAACATGGTCTGGGAATTCGAGCACGTCTCGGATGAGTACCACCTGCACCATGACATCGCGGTTCTTCCCAACGGGAACATTCTGATGATTGCCTTTGAATTGATAACGGAAGAAGAGGCCATCGCGGCGGGCCGGGATCCTGAGAGCATCACTTCCGGCGAACTCTGGCCGGAGAAGATCATCGAAGTGGTACCAACCTACCCGAGAGGCGGCAACATCGTCTGGGAATGGCACGTCTGGGATCACCTCATCCAGGATTTCGATCCGACCAAGCAGAATCACGGTGTCGTCGGGGACCATCCCGAACTGGTGGACGTCAACTTCGGTGAAGCCGAACAGCTGGCCGCCGACTGGCTGCACGCCAACGCCTTAGCCTATAACGGTGAGTTGGATCAGATCATCATGAGCGTTCGCGCTTTCAGCGAATTCTGGGTGATCGATCACAGCACCACGACAGCAGAAGCCGCGAGTCACAGCGGTGGCAACAGCGGCAAGGGCGGCGACATTCTCTATCGCTGGGGCAACCCTCAAGCCTACCGTGCCGGTACCGAAGAAGATCAGAAACTCTTCCGCCAGCACGATACTCACTGGATTACCCCGGGTTATCCCGGCGAAGGCAACATCATGATTTTCAACAACGGCAACGGACGCACGGGCGGCAACTACACCACGGTGGAAGAGATCGTTCCTCCGGTGGACGCTAACGGTCATTACACGATGCCGGCACCGGGCGAAGCTTACGGTCCCGAGGAACCGGTCTGGATGTATATCGCCGAACCGCCGTCGAGTTACTACTCTCCCATCGTATCCGGCGCACAACGCCTTCCGAACGGCAATACCCTGATCAACCACGGCACGAAGGGGAGGTTTTTCGAAGTGACACCAACCCTGGAGACGGTGTGGGAGTATGTGAATCCCGTCATCGCCAGCGGCAGCCTGGTTCAGGGTTCCGCTTTTCCAGGCAGCCCAGTTACACAGCAAAACATGGTCTTCCGGGCTTACCGGTTCACGCCGGAATTCCCCGGATTTGCCGGTAAGGATCTTACGCCGGGCAGCTTTATCGAACTGTATCCGACGCTGACTCCGATCATGGCAGGATTGACTCCCATCGCCATGCCGATCGTGATTCCTGCGGGCGGCGGCGACCTGGAGTTCGATGTTTCCTTAGAGAACATCGGCTCCTCGCCCCAGAGCTTCGACGCCTGGGTCGACATCGCCTACGAAGAGGAAGATCCGACAACGGTACTGCGCAGGACCTTTTCCAATTTCATTTCCGGCATGAGCCTGGAACGCAGCGGGGTGCAATACCCGATTCCTTCCAGCTACGCCGCGGGAAACTACATCTACACGCTGAAGGTGGGGAATTACCCGGACGACGTTTGGAGCGAGAGCAGCTTCGATTTCGAGAAGGAAGGCACGCTGTTGACGGGTAGTGCATTTACACCTTTCCCGGTGATCGATGCTCCGGACATTTTCGAAGAGGTGACACTGGCTGAGACATCGATTGCAACGGACTACGTCATCATGGGGAACTATCCCAATCCGTTCAACCCGGTGACGACCATCCAGTTCTCGCTGGGGCAGGCTGAGTTCGTGACACTATCTGTTTACGACGTCAGCGGCAGGCTGGTCGAAACCCTGGTCAGCGGACAGCGCCAGGCGGGCAACCACCAGGTGCAGTTCAATGCTTCGAACCTGGCTTCAGGCGTGTACCTGTATCAGCTTGAAGGCGGCAACTTCACCATCAGCAACAAGATGGTGCTGGTGAAGTGACGAAGTCACTCTTTCCGCAAAGTGCTACGCGACTTTGCGCTGCTAATAAAGTGTAATCAAAAGGGCGATCCCGGATTCCGGGATCGCTTTTTTTTGTAAGCGTCAGGCCGTAAGGCTCTTACGAGGGGATTATTTTCCGCTTTTAATTATTCATTACGTAGCGCGGGGGCTTGTCCCCCGCCCCTGTCATTCCCGCGAAAGCGGGAATCCAGCCATTGTAGGTCGGTCGTGAAACCCTTACGGGATTCCCCGAATCCGACGTTGCTTCTGGAGACCTTACGCTAAAAACTGTAAAGTTTCCCCCTTTTCTAAAGGGGGATCAAGGGGGATTACAAAAAAAAGCGATCCCGGAATCCGGGATCGCCCTTTTGATTACACTTTATTAGCAGCGCAAAGTCGCGTAGCACTTTGCGGAAAGA
>JALGZU010000376.1 GCA_025774735.1 candidate division LCP-89 bacterium
CCGTGGTCAAGCCGGGCCGGATTCTCTTCGAGGTAGAAGGTGTATCCCACGAAATTGCCAAGGAGGCTCTGCGGCTGGCTTCCCACAAACTTCCCATTAAGACGCGTTTCGTGGAACGGGAGGCGCACTAATGAAAATGATTGATATAAGGCAGCTTTCCGCCGAAGAGCTGGCGCAGCGTTTGGAAGACGCACGCGAGGAATTGCAGAACCTTCGTTTTCAGCTGGCCACTCACCAGTTGGACAACCAGGTGAAGGTGAGGTTGGTACGGCGCGACGTAGCCCGGTTCAACACCGTTATGCGTGAATATGAATTAGGCATCCGTCAACAACCCGCAAAAGCAGGCAAGTAATTATGGTCGAAGGACAACGAAAACTGCGCAAGGTGAAGACCGGAACCGTCGTCAGCGACAAGATGGACCGAACCATCACCGTCGCCATCGAGCGGCTCGTCCCGCACCCCTTGTATAAAAAATACCACAAGCGCACCAGCAAATTCATGGCGCACGATCCGGAGAATTCCGCTGGCAAAGGCGACGTGGTCCGCATCATGGAGTGCCGCCCTCTTTCGTGCCATAAGAGTTGGCGGTTGGTGGAAGTGGTCGAGAAGGCCAAGTAAGATCCGGATCCTGTAATAGATCCAGGACTGGCACATTTGGATCGCAGTTATCTAAAGCTTTTACCCCGCTTATATCGGGGATTTAGGAATAAGAATGATTCAGGAACAAACCCGTTTAAACGTCGCGGATAATACCGGTGCAAAGAAGGTAATGTGCTTTCGCATCCTGGGTGGCACCCGCCGGCGTTATGCTTCGATTGGGGACATCGTCGTCGCTTCAGTAAAGTCAGCCATCCCCAATTCGCCGGTAAAGAAGGGTGAAGTTGTCAAGGGCGTCATCGTACGCACCCGTAAGGAAGTGCGGCGGCCGGATGGCAGCTACATTCGCTTCGACGACAACGCCATCGTCCTCCTGGACGACAAAGAGGAGCCGCGCGGCACACGTATTTTCGGGCCGGTCGCCCGGGAACTCAGAGAAAAACAGTTCATGAAGATCGTTTCATTGGCGCCAGAAGTACTGTAATTTGGTGCGCTATCAGGAATACCCATGCAAGTTAGAAGAGATGATACCGTTTTGATCCTGTCCGGTAACGACCGCGGTAAACGGGGTCGCGTGCTCAAGGTTTTTCCAGACAAAAACCGAATTATCGTCGAAGGCGTCCGCTTCATCAAGCGGCACACCAAGCCTTCGGCGAAGAACCAGTCCGGCGGCATCATTGAAAAAGAGGCGCCCATCCACGCATCGAACGTGATGGTGATCTGCTCCAAATGTGGAGAGCCGACCCGGGTAATGCGCAGAGAACTCAAGGAAGAGGATCGGGCACATTTCACCAGAGCCTGCGTGAGGTGTGGCGAGGTTTTTTAAGTCGTAAGTATGATCATGACATATCCGGAAGACGAATCCAGAGAAGAAGAGATGCCATCTGCAGGATCGGAGAACGAATCCTCCGAATCCAAGCAGGAGGGAGCCGAGGCTGAGCCCGTAGAGGAGAAGGCCAAGGCTTCCGGGGATAAGGTGTCGAAAAAGACGAAGCGAGAAGCTTCATCAGCCGGGAAGGCTGACAAGGCCGACAAGTCCACCAAGGCTGAGAAGTCTGCCAAGACCGACAAGTCCGGCAAGGCCGAGAAATCTACCAAAGCCGACAAGGGGAAGAAGGAAGCGAAGTCAGGCAAAAAGGACAAGGCGAAACTTGACAAACCCGATGCGGGTCCAGTCGAAGTGCCCCGGCTCATGGTGGAATACCAGAAGACGGTGGTCTCCGCTCTGATCAAGAAGTTCAACTATCCCAACGTGACCATGGTACCGCGTCTGGAGAAGATCGTTTTAAACATCGGTGTAGGCGAGGCGGTGCAAAACGCCAAACTCCTCGAATCCGCCGTGGAAGAGCTGAAGCTAATTTCCGGTCAAAAACCCCAAATCACCCGGGCTCGGAGATCCATCTCCAACTTCAAACTTAGGCAGGGCATGGCGATCGGATGCCGTGTAACCCTGCGTCGTTGGCGCATGTGGGAGTTCCTGGACCGCCTCATGAACATTGCCATCCCCCGTATTCGTGATTTCCGAGGGTTGCCCGATCGTTCCTTCGATGGCCGGGGAAACTACTCCATGGGTATTCGTGAACAGATCATTTTTCCGGAAATCGACATGGACAAGATTGAGCGCGTTCATGGACTGGACATTACCTTTGTAACGTCCGCGCGAACGGATGAAGAGGCATTCGCTCTGTTGACGGAACTGGGTGTCCCATTCCGTCGTCGCTCAACCCAAACGGATGAACAAGCTGCTTAAAGGAACCCGAGATGGCCAAAACATCGATGATCGCCAAGGCGCGGAAAACACCGAAGTATGGAGTTCGACAGGTGAATCGCTGCAGCCGCTGCGGGCGGCCCAGAGCTTATATGAGAAAATTTGCACTCTGCCGCATCTGCTTCCGTGAATTGGCTCTCCAGGGGATGATCCCCGGAGTTGTGAAAGCAAGTTGGTAACATCAGTTTATCACGGTATGTTCAATGACAATGACTGATCCCATCGCGGATTATTTAACTCGAATTCGAAATGCTCTCCACGCCCACAAGAAATTCGTGGACATCCCCGCCTCGAAGCAAAAGCAGGAGATAACCCGAATTTTGAAACGGCATCATCTGATCCTGGATTTTGCCACCATCGATGACGGGAAATCGGGTATAATTCGAATTTTGCTGAAGTATACCCCTCAGGGGGCGAGTGTTATTGAAGGTCTTAAACGGATCAGCCGCCCCGGTCTGCGTCGGTACGCCGGGAAAGGTGAGATTCCCCGGGTACAGAACAACATCGGGCTGGCGATCCTGACAACATCCAGCGGCATCATCACCGGCGCCCAGGCTCGCAAGCTCGGGGTCGGTGGCGAAGTACTCTGCTATATCTGGTAGGTGACAAAGTGTCTCGAGTCGGGAAACAACCCATCCCCGTCCCCTCAGGTGTGACGGTCAATCTGGATCAGAGCACGATTTCGGTCAAAGGCCCCCAGGGTGCTCTGGAGAGAACTCTGCACCCGGAGATGATGGTTGCTATCAATGAAAATCAAATAGAGGTCACGCGTCCCAGCGATTCACGGCGGCACCGGGCCCTGCACGGTCTCACCCGGGCTCTCGTCGCCAATATGGTGAACGGAGTGAACGAAGGATTCAAGAAGTCGCTCGAAATCATCGGGGTCGGCTACAAGGTCGAAATGAAGGGCAGTTCCCTGTTTTTCACTTCACCCTGGGCTTTTCACACCCCATTTTACTGCATGCTCCGCCCGGCATCACTATGGAAGTGGAGAAACCGACCCTCTTCCATATCTCCGGACCCGACCGAGAGTTGGTTGGACAGGTAGCGGCTGCCGCGCGTTCCTTGAGGCCACCGGATCCTTACAAGGGAAAGGGTGTCAAGTACGTCGGGGAACATATTCGCCGTAAAGCTGGAAAGACGGCCAAATAGAATTATGAAAGTTAAGAACGCATTAAAAGAAGCTGCTCGCCAACGGCGTAAGAAGCACATCCGGAAAATAGTGAACGGCACTGGCGAACGACCCCGTTTGGTGGTCTTTCGCAGCACCAGACAGGTCTACGCGCAACTCGTGGAT